>JAILLW010000044.1 GCA_024692955.1 Lachnospiraceae bacterium
CGGCATTGAATGAACCGTATCCAATACCAACAAATCGATATCATTCCCGATTTCTTCAGCAAAATCAGGATAAATCCCACCTAAGTAAAATCTATGATTCTCCGGCTTATCCAGTCTGTCAACCAAACTATCAAAAACATATCCTGTTTTTTTATCCGGTTCTCTATAGCAAGCTTTATTCAGATCCACAGAAGCAAAGGAAACCTCTATCCCCAGCATGTCGCAGCAATGCATGATTACCGTCGTGGTTCCTCCCCAGGCAACACCTATCTCCAAAATCTTTTTCGGTCTCTTCTCTTTTATCAATCCGCAAAGAAAAGCATGATCAAAATCCGACATTTCAGCATGCTTACGATCTTGTCTGTCAAGTATTTTCAAGGGGTCAGCAAACAGTTCTACCCGATGGTACATTTCTATGCTCCTTTTCTTCAAAAAGGCGATCTGTCTAATGACATTAGTTCTGCTGAATAGATAACATCGCCAATCCAGATTATTGGTGCGGCAGTTAGTTTATGTAACTGTTCGAAGACCTTCTCATAGTTTATTGCTACTGTTACTACCACTGCATCAACAATCATTCCTTCTTGTATATCTTTGAATATTGGAATATCAGAATTTCTACTATCTGCATTGCGATCAATAATATAAGAAACCTCTATTCCAAATTTCTGCATCTCATCAAGCAGTCTTTCACCCAAAATACCCAAACCATAAACGGCAACCGTTCTATATCCTCTATTATGAAAATAAGCAGAAATACTGATATCATTTTGCTTCAGCCAAAGCCAATGATTCAGCAACTCTGAAATAATGCTTTTTCTTTTCAGGGCGGAATCATCCGGTTCTGCAGGCATTTCTTTCTGCCAGTTCAACAACTCACTCTTTCCATCTATAACAGCATTTGGTTTATCCAATGATTTTAGCAATCGATAAAACGAACTTGCCATACGATCGATATTGTATTCATTGATCACTAATTCCCTGTTGTGATCAATCATTTCATAATAACTCTTGTCATCAAGATTTTCGACTGCTTCAATGCATTTCTGGATATTGCCCGCATCTTCCAAACCAAATCGAAATCTTTTATCCCTGACGATTTCCTGTTCAGGACCTATATCAGACACTATGGCGGGTCTGCCGACCAAAAAAGATTCAAGGATTACATTTGGTGTGCCTTCTCTTGTTGAAGGCAAAATTACCAGATCCGACCATTCATACAAATCATCCATGTTTTCAACATGACCATAAAACTTTACATGTTCTTTCAGATTTCCGGAATTAACCATACCATACAATCGCCTGAAGTAATCTTTGTTGTCGGTTTTCCCGGCAAATACTACAGTACCGTCAAATGCCGGAGCCTTCTGCAACCATTCCAAAACAAACTTCTGATTCTTATGAACCGTCAGTCTGGAAGGAACTAGAATATTCTTGATTTTTCTGCTCCTACGCTTATTTGAAATATCCTTTACGCATTTTCCATTATGGATTACTTCAACTTTTCTATGAATCTTTTCTTCTATCCTCTGTTTGGCCCAACTTGAATTACAAGTAAGACTGTCACACTTTTTCATGTACTCAATCAGCCTTTCGGATTTGAAGACGACTGTTCCGTCAACTCGTTCAGAGTATACAACCGGGATTCCATAGCTTCTTATGATATCGACCCTGACAAGATCCGCTTCATAAAACAAAAGCGCCGCATAATAATCCACTTTTCGCGAATGCGCTTTTAGAAATGAATCTATATTATGCTGTCGCCTTTCAACACCAACGCCCTTTTCATAGAATTCAAAAAAATGAACATACTTCATTTCAGATCTGGCTTGTACCAAATGCTTGTCATCTTCAAATCCCCCGATGTGTTCGATTATCACATCAACTTCATAACCGTTAGTTTCATAGTACTGCAACAAGTGGCGCAATTGTGTTTCCGCTCCACCCCAAACATATTCAGACATAAATAAAAGCAATCGGCTGTTCATAATTCACGATCACCCAATATCCTGTTTATAAGTCGGTCCAGTTTTTCCTTAAATGTATCTTTCGCAAAGCACTTTGCATAAGTGCTATATGCTTCCTTACCCATGCTATCAATACTTGACTTATTATCAATAATCCATTGAATGCTATCAGATAAAGCAGAAGGATTCTCCGACCTAAAGATCAGTCCGTTTTTGCCCTGCTCAATGTATTCTGCTGCGCCGACAGTATCTGACACGATACATGGTTTTCTATTCGCCCATCCTTGAACAACTGCAATAGAAAGTGTTTCAAAACGCGATGGGCATATCACAACATCAGATTCTGAATAGATCTCCCGGATCTGCGCTTGATCTTTATAACCCAAATCAATCACTCCGTGCGGAATCTGATAGTCTTCTCCACCTTTTCCAACGATCAAAAACTCGGCTTTATCCAACCACTTTTCACTATTTTTCTCAATGGCAGAAAGCAGGATATCGATCCCTTTTCTATATCCATATCCAATGGTCAAAAATCTGATAACACCGTTTCGCTTAATATTATCCGTCTTAATCTTCTCATTCTGGTTTTCGCTGGTTTGTTCGACATATAATGGAAGCACATCACACTCAATGCCTAAGTGCTTTTCGATGCTATTCCTGCATCGATTGCTTACCCCACTAATATGTACATTGGGCGGAACAACAAATCCGTCAGGAATAAAAGGATATCCGTCATATTCTTCATGTATCCACCACAGACATGGAATGCCAACAGGTAACCCACTTATGACATAATGAAGAACTGCCGTATTAACGATCAGTATGTCATACTTCATCATTTCATTCTTCATTTCATCACTTAGGTCTAAAGAGTCAAATATGCAAACAGATATATCAGCTTGAAGATAATCCGTCAAGGCATCATCCGATCCTATGGCCCAAACAAATACTCCGAAGCCCAATTCGTTTAGTACTTTTGCCATGCCAAGCAAGGCAATTGGTGCACCGGTACGGCTCAAATCATGTGAAAGCAGTAGCGCTTTTCTTTCACATTCTTTATCGGGCTTTAGTCTTTGATATACCTGAATACTCTTAAACCCGAACATTTTAGCCGGGAAATCTCCTACCGATATGACTCTATTCTCGCCTATTCCCATTTCGCATAATTGTTTTCTTATTTCCACCTCATATTTTTTTGTCGAAATGACAACTATATCAAAACGATAATCACATATATGGTCAGGAGCGATCACCTCAAATCCCATATATGTTGTCCCAATTTTCTCAGCCTTATTATCTGTAAGGCGAACTATCTCGGCGTATTTAAGAATTCTATGAATATTATTGTGAAAAATCTTACCGATTCCAAACACAATTATTCTCATATGGCATACTCCATAACTAGAATGACCCGATTGCTTTTACTACTCAGACAATTCCACTAAATAAGTTCCTCGATATCGAAAACCTTCATTCCCGTCATGCTCTGCATTTCCTTTTTGATCCTTCCGTCATCATACGCCGTTATGATAATCGCATCGGCCTGAGGAAGATCTTTTCCCGGACGAAAAACCTTTAGGCCCGCTTTGTCACCGGCCACTCTGTCAATTGCATAATTTACGGGTATCCCCTCCCTCTCGAGTATACGATAAACCTTGATCCCCACATTTCCAACACCATATATCGCAACCGATTTTACACCATATTCCCTCAGTTTTCTTGACAGAGCCTCCTCACCATCAAGCAGCCTGTCAAGCAGTTTTGAGCACACCCGATACAACTTTTCAAATTTCCCATTACTCTTTCCGTCAAGTTGAGAACTATTATTATTTATTCCATCAACCGATGATACTTTTCTGATTTCAGTTTCATCCAACGATTCGATCTTGCTTCTTGCCGCCCGTACTGCTTCCAAGTATGCGTACCCATCCGTTTCATCAGGTTCCAGATGCATCCCTTCTCCCCATTCATTCCAAGCATTGATAATGAAATAGTCATTTCCGTATCGAATCGATTTCTTCAGCATAGTTTCAATATGCGTCCGAAATTTCTGAGAAGTGCGATTTATCAAACATATCCCTTTATCTCCCTTACGCGGCGTGGTATCGTACCCGCATACTGTATACAATATATTGTTTCTGTGACCTTTAGGAAGCGATTCTGCCACAAAATCACAATATCTTCCATAATCTATGCAAGTAACACCGTTCTTTGTAATAACATCGGAATCACTACTTCTGATATAATCCTGCACTGTTATTACCTGCACGCCAGTATCCGTGTTTGGCGAATCCTCTCCCTTTCCCATGCTAATGAGATATAGGCCCGGTAGTCCGTTCTCCTCGGCGCGCTTTCTCCAATAGAAGATCATTTCATCCAGGCAACTGATTTCATCTTGTCTATAGAACAGGAAGATCGGTTTTCCATCATGCTTTATATATCTCTCATCTTTAAAAAAAGGCAGAAGATATTGAAAATGCCTTTCCCACTCATCCTCATTACCGTATTTCTGTTCTATCAGAATACCGTTTTCATCTTTCGGCACATCACATTCATGATATGTATTCCATGCATTCCCGACATACTTACTCCAACTACGAACCCAGGATTGATTCGCCCAGCAAAAACAAAAAGGCATACTTATGCCTTTATCCGCTAAAAGACATTCTGCTGGAGTCTCCAGTTCCAACCGTCCTTCGCCAAAATAATAATGATAAAAAACAAAACCGTCCACACCATATCTGCGAGCCAGATTTGATTGCCACTGTATCGTACCTTCATCAAGCAAATTATAATAATTATTATTTTGGGGCACAACAGGCTGGCAATGATCTTCAAATAGCGGCATAGCTTCCCTGACTGCAGTCCATTCTGTGTAACCCTCTCCCCACCATTCATTATTATGCTTTGTTTCATGAAACTGCGGGAGATATAACGCTAATATTTGCGGGCATTTCATAACAATACCATCACCTTCACTCGTCATTATGCTTACCTATAATCTGTTCCGCCGGCAATACTACATGCTCATCCTCACTAAACATATCGCAGTAATTACATGCTGTATGGTCAGCATTAATTATAAACTCTCTAAGCTTCTCTGCGGCCTTATCATCAACATTTGACAGATCATAATATTTTATTCTCTCTGATATACCCAGTTCATATAAGCTCGCTGCTTTGGAACAGACAAACAGTTTTCCGTTCAAAACCGTTCTGCAGTTTTTTGCCGGTCCGCAGGCATCATATTGCAGTTTAAGCTTTTGAGCGCTACGATTCCTTGACACAAGTTTTCCAGTACTTATCCATCTCATATCTTTAGACACTCGATATTTCACTCCGCGTCTCGTGAATACATCCAATAATTTACTGATATCTACCACACCGGGATATTCGCTTACAGCCACTACCACCTTTTCATCAGACAGCAACTCCAAAACTTCCTCACCGGGGACAATCGTCCCATTCGTTGTGATTTCAACTCTTCTAATCTGATTGTTATCTATAAACTTTTGTAACAGCTCGGGAAAATCTCTGTGCAAAAAAGGCTCTCCCCCCACCATTTCAACTATGATTACTTCTTTAACAACTTTCAGCAAATTTGAAATCCATCTCAAAATAGCCTCATACGGATAGTCTCTGGGCTTATCATAATATGGCATCAAATTGCTGCATTCCTTGCATCTGAGTGTACATCGCGTAGTGATCATTATCGGAAGTCTTGGGATAACAAGTTCGCCTTCTCTTATCCTTTGCACCAAATCAACCAATCTTCCTTCTTCTATATTTTCCAACGATCGATACATTCTCTCACATGGTTTCACAATGCATCTATCCCATTTTAATGAATAATCTTCGTTCTCCTCAGATTCAATGAGCGGATATTGAAATATGCAGAATTTATTACCAAATTCATCCCTAATCTTTTTTTCAATTTCCTCTGCGTATATCTTGGAAGTAATAAATACAGCATATCCGATATAGCAATCTCCTTTCATCTTATCCGGAGAACAAATCGGATATTTTTCAAATGTCTGACCCCATTTTTCTGGTGAGCTGTCAACGATAAATTCCGGATGGAATCCCAGACTTTCTATCTGACTGATAGAGGTTTTTAGAAATCTTCCTGCGCCATAACATATTACGCCATATTGTTTAGCTACTTTCATGAACAACTCTGTTCTATTCTCAGTGTTTTCCATATTCGATTCCTCATATGTCTATATACTATTCCTACAGGAACAACTCTATATCAAATCTCTCCAGAAACATACGATCAATCATCCTGATCCGATTCCTGTCTATTCCCATGCGAACAATATGATCACAAATCTGAACTGCAGAAGAATAACGCGATACTCCAACAAGTACATAATCAAATTCCAAATCGCAAATCGATTCCGGCGAGATAATGCTTTTTTCCTTCTGATATGCCATAAAATTCGTATCTATCCAGGCAATGATATTACACTTCATATACCTTAAATACTCCATCAATATCGTCCCTGCTGCTCCCGCACCATAAATGATCACTCTATCTTCTTTTCTTATTCCGCCATACAGCCTTAATAATTCATCGTCCTTATCAAATGCCCATGGTTCCCGGAACAGCAAAAAGTATTTCAAATAATTTAACATCTGTTTATCAGCACCAAATGGGACAAATTGTTTCTTCCAGTATTCAAGATTAGTATTCACATACTTTTTTAGTGTCCAATAGACCGTTCTCTTCATAGAGTTTTCCACATGCCTATAATGCAGAAAAGCTTTATGAGTTACATATAAAGAATCCGAATTAAGGAGCGCAAGCCACACAGGAAAAACCCCATTCATCCTGTCCATACGACTTGGATCCAATAACAAGTATTCTTTAATCTTTTCCGTTTTGAAAACCTTATTGCACAAATACGGCATCAAGCAAAATTCATAGTATCCCGATGAATCTATCAAATGTTCTTTTACTTTGTTAACCAGTATATCTCCTTCATATATTCCCTCTTCAAACCGGGGCACCCTAACATGACTGGAGGTATCATCTTCATCAATTATGCCAGAAGAGATCATATCTGCATTATATTTAGTGGCTATTCCTATAAGGTATTGATACATTTCGCGGTCTATCCAGTCATCTGCATCTATAAAACCAATGTATTCACCTTTTGCTATTACCGTACCTTCTCGTCGCGCTGAATATACACCACCATTCCGTTTATGGATTACGGTGACTCTTTTATCATTCATCGCATATTCGTCACAGATTGATGGACTTCGATCCTCCGATCCATCATCCACCAAGATAACTTCGATGTTCTCATATGATTGATTAAGAATACTATCAACGCATGATGACAAGTACTTTTCACCATTAAACACCGGGACTATAATACTTATTAGCGGATTGATTAACTTGTTCACGACATTTCTCATATTGCATCACTCTTATCGTTTAGATAAGACCCTATGCTTTCGAATAAAACTGTCAACATCGTCCAAAAGATCATCATAATACTCTATGATCTTATCATCATCCCAATCCCACCATTTAATCTTCTTCAATTCTCTAATTTGATCCGGACTATATCTAAATCGAATGATTCTTGCCGGATTCCCTACCGCAACAGCATAATCGGGAATCGGCTTGGTAACAACAGTTCCTGCACCGATAATTACTCCATCTCCAATATTTGAATAGTTTGTTATGATTGTGTTCCTTCCTATCCAAACATCATTACCGATGGTTATTCTTTTTCTCGGAGCGATTCCTTTCGGTACAATCCCGTCCATATGGTATTTTGCTTCCGTATCTTCTTCCCACGGCCTAAATCCTTTCCAATTATTAGTATTCTGTGCCGCAATAGGATGTGTAGTAATATAAGTCAAAGCATGATTGCCGACTGCACAGGAACCAGCTGCAAATGAACAAAAAGCCCCCACTCGCTCTACATACTGATCATCACACAAAGGACCGTAACTGTATTTTCCGCATATCGTTTTAGGAACGGGAGAAATCCATTTCCTCTTGGTTTTTCGTTTCCACTCATCATATTCTTCCCTAAACACATCGACAATTCCGTTTTCACTCACTAAAGATCTCGCATCTTTCATAAGTTCTTCATGGATGAGATAATTCTTACAAACAAGTAAGAGGCAAGTGGCGGAATTTTGTTTCCCTGTCTCCTTGACAAGGTCTTCTATTGCATAAACCTCACGATTGTATTTGCTTATCGTATTGTCAATTAAGACATAATCTGTAATCCCATATTGTTCCTCAATTATTCTTCTTGTAAGACATCCCATATCTCCATATGGAAATATCATAAACTTCTTCATTCCATCATCAATCTGTTTTCGAATAGCACATGAGATTCTCTGAAATTCCGTCTGATAGCCCATCGTTGTTTTTACCCCGTTGTAAATTAGAACCTACCTAAAATCTCCTCCGCCCACGGATCTAACAAATCCGCTTCGGTCGTGATGTCATTAGCCGCCACGCATTCTTTGCAGGATGGGTGCATAAACCTTTTTCCCTCCAGTTGCATTTTAAGAAATGCTCTATGCTTCTCTCCATTCCAAATGTCATAAAGCCGTTCTGTGGTAATGTCGCCATAGATAATATCATGAGGTGTATCGCAACACGCTGATGTAACTAAGCCATTTGCTGCAACTCTGACGCGGAAAAACGGTCTGTGACAGACCTTATGAATACAATAGGTTGCTACATTCTCGCGGCCGTTCATAACCGTATCTTTAATCCTCTCATCGATCTTGTCATAATCCACATCCCCATATAGTGGCAGGATGTGCTCTATAAAAATGCTGTCAGCCTTATCTCCAAACAATGATTCGAACTTTTCCTTGCCATTCTCGACCCCTTCAAGGGCAAGATCGGCAATTTTCATCCGTATACTGCACTTTCCTTTATGATCATAAAGATATTTCAGATTGCTGAGAAATCTTTCAAAATCGATTTTCACACCACATGTAGTATAGTATGTTTGAGCATCCAAGCCCTGTAATGAAATACGAATGATATCGATTCCCTCTGTTTCCATCAGCGCGTCGACCCGTTCTGGAGTCAAAAGCAATCCATTTGTGGTAAAAGTAATCCTGTCTACAACATCTTCGCTTTTTGCAAGCGATATCATTTTCGGCAATAGGGGATTACAAAGAGGTTCACCAAACATATATGTTTCCATTTGCTTCGGTTTTTCCGGAAACTGTTTCAGGTCATTTATCACCTTTTCAAATAATCCCATCGACATATTTCCTTCCCAGACCCCATGATTGGGTTTCGAATGGGCGCAGTAGACGCATTTCGCATTGCATAAGGAAGAAACCTCAACTTTCACATTATAGGGAGTTTCAAGTGGCACCACATCCTTTAAATATGTTCTTTTTTCTTCTCGCCATTGCCTGTATTCCGCCATATCAGATTCTCCATCTGTATTCCGCCATCTTTACGCCCGCGAAGATGGCATCAAGCATACTTTCCGCATTCGCTCTGCCTTCCCCGGCTTTCCCGAATGCCGTTCCGTGATCCACCGATGTTCTCACGATGGGCAGCCCGATCGTGCAGTTGATCCCGCTGACAGCTTCGTACTTATCATGGATCAGATCATACTTGAATCCGCTTAACTTAAGGGGTATATGCCCCTGGTCATGATACATTGCCACCACGATATCGTATTGACCCGCCTGGCATTTTACGAATACCGTATCCGGAGATTCCGGCCCGGTGACATCAATTCCCTGTTTCTTCGCTTCTTCCACGGCAGGCCGGATCTCATTCTGTTCTTCCGTCCCGAAAAGACCGTTTTCCGAGCAGTGCGGATTTAAGCCTGCCACCGCGATACGCGGTTTCTCTATGCCCAGCTGTCTTACTCCTTCATCCGCCAGCTGAATGGTTTTGAGGATCCGTTCCTTTTTTACCCGGTCACAGGCCTCCCTTAAGGACACATGTGTTGACACATGGATTACCCGGATCGTTTTGCTCGCAAGCAGCATGGCGAAGTCCTTCGTTCCGGTGCATTCCGCCAGGATTTCGGTATGTCCGCTGTAATGATGACCGGCCATATTCAGGGATTCCTTGTTGATCGGCCCCGTTACGACGGCATTCACTTCTTTGTTCTTCGCAAGTTCGATTCCCCGGATGACATACTGATACGCCGCTTCGCCGCACAATACGCTGTTTTTCTTATACTCCCAGCCTCCCGGCTTCAGAAACCCCAGATTGATAAAGTCAATGGTACCGAACTCACCTCTTGCTTCATCCGGCTTTCCGATTTCATTCAGTTCCATCGGAAGATTGCAGAATCTTAATGCATCCTTCAGTGCTTCCCGGTCCCCCACGACGATCGGTGTGCATTTCTGGTATACTCCCACCTGGCTCAGCGCCTTTACTATGACCTCGGCGCCGATCCCGGCGGGATCTCCCATTGTTATCGCCAGTTTCATCTTCATTCGGCTCATCTACCTTCCCAGTATTTTTTCTTTGATCTCGGTGGTTGAAATCCCTTTGGTGTACGGAACATAAACCACATCAACATTGATTTCTTTCAGGACCTCCTCAAAGCGGATCCATCGTTCCGTTCCTTTCCAGTCGTCCCCGATAAAAACCACATCAAAGTGATAAAGTTCCCACAATTTGATCTTGTCCCGAAACCTGTTGATCACGGCCCGGTCAACGCCCTTGATCGATTCCACGATCTTCTTACGGTCTTCCTCATTGATGATCGGGCGTCTGTGCTTGTATTCCTCGACCACATCGTCGCCGTGAACGCCCACGATCAGATATTCGCACCGCTTCTTTGCCTCGTTGATCATATTCAGGTGTCCGACATGAAAAAGATCATACACACCGTCAGTATATCCGACTTTATACTTCTTCTCCGTCATATTTTCTCATCTCCCGGTAAAACCAGTTTTGAAACCGGATGGGTTTTTCGCTTCTCAACCGGTGGCAGTTCCATATAGTTCCCATACTTCACGGAAAGATATCCGTCATAGTCTTTCGCTCCCGGAAATCTCACTCCGGAAAAATCATATCGGCAAAGTTCCGTATACCATTTCCTCATATAACCGAAACAATGCTTCGGAGTCGGAAATGTCAGTATCCGGACAAGCCTGGTCTTTTTATGCCGCCCCCGCTGAATAAAAGCCTCGTATGCCTTCTTAACTCTATTCTCGGGAATATGAGACATTAATCTGTAGATCTGCCGGTAAACCGGATTCTCTTCTGTCTTTGCGCCCACTTTGGACCAAAAGAGTTTCCTGAAAAGAAAACACTCCGCAAAATGCAATCTTCGTGAAATCCATCCGTCCGGAACATTATCAAAGGGCATCAGATCGATAAAGACCCCCTGTTCATAGGGCATATACTCCTGATCCTGCCGGATAAAAGCCGTTCCCTTCCTCCGCAGTTTACCGTAGCCCCAGCGATAGCCTTTCGTGTCTCGAAAATCCTGCATATAAAAGCGATCATGGTCAAGTTCTGTCCGGCAGGCTTCCCGGAACTTCTCATACTCTTCCCGGAGAAACCCGATGTCCGCATCATCGTCCCAGGGGATCGGGCCCCGGTGCCGTATCGCGCCCAGCATCGTTCCACCGACCATGTTGTAGTGGATCCCGCACTTTCTGCAGATCCGGTCCACTTCCGAGATCAGTTCCAGCTCGACCGCCTGAAGTCTCTTTAGTTGCTCACCTTCAATCTTAACTGCCAATTTTCAATCCCTGTCTCTTTTTGTTTTTATCTTCCGGAATAAAACCCGTTATTACTGTCTGTCTTCCACATCTCATACATTTCCAGATAATGATCCTTGATGAATCTCTGGATCACTTTGATCTCGCGGTCATTAAGCACTCCTCTTTTCTGCACTATTGTGCTCCCATCACCCCTGACGAAGAATTTTGCCGCCCCGCTCTCTGTCAGATTCGCATCGCTTGCATGTACATGCATACATTCCACTATGCAAAATGAAGTATAGTAAAGGTAATATCCGCAGACCTTATGTTCATAATACTTTGGCATCGGCGCCCTCCATATACTGCGAATCCTGCTCCCAGATCCTTTTTACGATCACCTGCTGGATATCATCCATGTTCGTTTCAAGCATTACCCCTTCCGGTGTCATCATCATGGCCGACTCGCCATCGTTTATATTAAATACCCGTATGAAATCTCCGTCTCTCTTAAACGCATAACCGCGTATGATCATATCAGCATCATCCGCGATCCTTTTCACTTTTTCATTTTCCATTTTCGATTCTCACCCCCTTAATGCCACGTAATTGTCTCTCCGGCTCCATATACAGATTCTCCATCAGGTGCTGCAGGTCAATATAGTCCTCATATTCCCCTTTTGCTTTTCCCTCACAATCGACAACAATATATCCGTTATCCCATACTTTAACCCTTAAATATCTGACCAGATCCTTGCCGTGCATAAACACGATCCTCTTCCCGTTATCATACGAAAAGGTAGTATACTTTCCATCACAACGCAATGTGGCGTACGTTTCGTTTTCCATAACCTCATCCTCGTATATATGTCAACGCACTTCTATTTCCCGGTCAGTTCCCGATATACCTTCTCCCCGCAGTCGCCGTCCGGACTCGCATTCACCGGCCGGTAAGCCTCAAGCTGGCTTTCCTTATCAAACCCTCCAATATTCCCCGAAAGAATATCCGGAAGGGTATTGAATACGCCCTCATAGCAGCAATAGGGCAGCCATTGCGAGACCTTCTGAAAACCGGGGGCAAGGTTTCTGATCTCCTCCCGGTCAAAAGTCACCGGAACTTCGCTGCAGGTCCCTTCCGAAAGATCGAACCGGTAGGTCTTATGCTCTGGATGGTAACTAAAGAAGGCTTCAAGACTCCATATATCCTGATAAAAAGCACCGATGGAAGTGTTGGGCCAATAATCATTCACCGGGTTCAGTGAATAGGGAAACGGAGGGATCCATTCCCGGGCTTCATGGGTCTTCGTGTCGAGTTCCACAAATTTATTTCCCCAGTTGGGCGCGAGGATCAGCTTCCCGTTCACGAAAATCCCGTTGCTGAAATAAAATGTATTGCTCTCAACGCCCTGCGGCCTCTGGATCGAACTGAGGCCCTCAATCCCGGCATCCACCTTCTCGAAGCGGTCTTCGGATAATGTCCATTTCCCGAGAACGGTGCCTTCATAGGGCAGGAACCAGATAACATTAAGGTTCTCGCGATCTCGCAGAACACCGATGTAAAGACCGTTTAGGGGAACTGCCCTCTCCTCGACCCTTCCGTTATCCAGACTGATCACCCGGAGTCTCGTTCCCTCCGTATTCAAACAGAATATCCTTTTCCCCATCATTTTGATGCCGGGGATCCGGATTGCCTTCTCCGGAGTATCGATCACTTGAGGTTCATCCGAACTCCGGTCGAACATCTTCGTTCCAGGTATCCATCGCGCCGCGATCACGCGCCGCTCCTGTTCGTTGACATAAACCGAATATTCATCCGTAAATGCCTCGTCCCGGACATAGGAAACCTTTTCCGTATTCGCATCAAACCGCACCAATGCAGGATATCTGTTGGGATAGATCCACCAAATATGCGGATCTTCCAAAAGCAGATTTGTGAATCCTCCAAATGCCCCGCTCCGGTCAACCTCATGCCTGAGTTCGATCCTTCTTTTTTCCAGCGTTTCGGGATCCAGGATCAGGATATGCTCCGCATTCTGCGGAAAGACCACGATCTTTCCCTCTGCTTCGATGGCACGGGAGTAATACCCGCCCCTTGAATACTCTTCGGAAAGATTGCAGAGGTATTTATAATGATGATCCCCTTCGCGGTCTTCAAAAAGCCGGTTCCCGGCCGTGATACAGTAGCGGTTATTCCGGTCTCCTCGCAGCCACTGTGCCACATTCACCTTCCAGTCATCCTCTCCGGGCGCCTCTGTCAGCCGGTTATTCAGAATATAGATCGGTTTCCCGGCGACACCGAAAAGTGAAATGACACTGGTTCCGGAATCTCCGAGATAGGCGTCGCAGAGGGCAATGGTGGATTCGATCTCCGGAGTTTCATCGAGAATGCCGATCTTCTGTTCGAGAAACAGTCTTTTCAGCTCCTGATAGGCTGCCTTCGCTTCCGGCCGCATGGATTCAATCGTCGATTCAAGAAGCGGATGCGGGCGCCAGATGAGACAGACATCATCCCTGCCCCGGAAGGACTCAAACACATACGCCATTTTCTTCAGGAACTGAGGGGCGTTATGAAGGAAGCCTCCGAGACTGGTATTGTAGAAAAAGACTCTCTTCCCTCTGATCCGGTCTTCCCATTCCACAGGCGGAGCCGGAGGATTCTCACAAAGGCGGATCACCTTGTCAAACTTCGGGGATCCGAGAGGCATGAATTTTTCTTTCGGGATCTGAGGATCGAAGAATCCGATCATGCTCTCGGACTGTATTACAATATGATCCGAATGAACATAGGCCGGGAGCAACTCGTGTCCGGCCGCCATATTGCCGGAGGTCGCAAAGTAGGGGATATATACAAGACAGTCCGTATACTTCTTAAGACGGCTCGAATAGTAATCCGGGTGCACACTCGTCACATGATTCCATTCATCATAGGGATTATGGATAAAGATCATTTCCGGATGACGCGCCGTGATGTCATAGGTCCGGTAATCCACCACCGGTACATTCTCCGGATACAGTTCCGCTTCATAATGCTCCGTCTTGAAGGTGCCGTCCGGATTCCTGTCATAATACGGGATCGGAATGACATAGGCGTCACAATTTGGATCCGTGTCCGCGGCCATCCATACGGACTCAAGAGAATCCCACATAGCGGCCTTATAGGGAAGGAAAACAGCCTCGATCCGCTCGGAAAGCTGACTGATCTCCCCCCTGCATCCGTTGATACAGGAGTCCAGTTTATAGGTGGCTCTTTCCTCGCCGGTGGAAAAGCGGTAAAGAAGCTCACAATAGTCTTCGAGATATCCGACCGCCTTTGTCCCCTCTCCCTCGGAACCTTCTATGGAATTGCCCACGCTGATGGCGGCGTCCTGACAGTCCTGAAGAAGTGTGGCAAGGGCTGCTTCTCCCTTTTTTCCGGAGGTCAGGCACTGTTTGATGCTCCGGTCCGCTTTCAAAAGTGTATTCAGAAGCCCCAGTATTTCATTTTTCAGATATCGTCTCATAATGACCTTTACGAACCGGCGACCCTTTCTTCAGGATCCGTGAATGTCGCGGGATTGTCACCGGAATCTCCCGCAACAACAAGATATTGTGCCACAATTATAATAATACCATACATTTATGGTATTGGACAGAGCAAAAGCCGTCACATGGCCCACAATTATATATCGGCAGATCCGTCCGGAATGATTACCCGGCCATGTCTTTTTTCGGAGCTCAAAAAAGCCCCGGAGAAACACTCTCCGGGGTAAATGGTTTTGGGTAAGCTGTTTTTTGATCAAAGATACATCTCGGGCTCGTTCAGAAAGACATCCGTAATGCCCTTTTCTTCAAGAGCCGCAAGGTCCAGCTTTCCTCCGGTCGGCTTTTCCGGGTATAAATGCCCGGTAAGCCATGCCCGGACCGGATATCCTTTAAACTTATCGGGCTCAAAGTCCATGCCCTGCCAGAATGGATGAAGCGCATCCGCGCCGATGCTTTTTGCCTTATAAAGGCAGTCGGACACTTTTTTATCGAGCATCCCGGTCCCCGCATCGGGTACAAGTTCCTTAATCCTTACTATCGACGCGGCATAAAAACTCGAATAGACAACCGACTTTTCAAGTCCGTATTCCGATATCAGTTTTACGATCTTCTCCTCCATCCCGGGATAGGGAAAAATACTGTTCTTAAGTTCAATATTGAGCAGAAATCCCTTTTTCATCGCATCCGCAAGGAGATCCAGGACCTCTTTCATGGTCGGGATGCGTTCCGCTTCCCTTTTTCCGGTATGGATATGGAAAGATTTAAGTTCTTCGAGTGTATAATCTCTCACAAATCCGTATCCGTCGGTGGTCCGGTCGATCTTTTCATCATGAATGACGACCAGCTCTTTGTCCTTCGTCAGCTGAATATCAAGTTCGATCCCCGTAAGGCCCCTTCCAAAAAGCTCCAACGCTTTGGAGAAGGAAGTGATCGTGTTTTCCGGATACCTCTGTGAGCACCCCCGGTGCGCCCAGATCTTCATGCTCTTCCACCTGCCTTCAAATGTTTCTCCATAAGATCCGCCATACAGATCGAACGGTCCTTTGCCGCCTTCCGGTCTTCCTCATCCGGTCCGTCTGTGGCTTCTTCGCAAATCCCCTCGATCTGTCTTTGGAATTCCCCGATCTCGTACCGGAGTCCGTCCCCCTCGAAGGGGATGTCGAAGCTCTGCATCTTCGACGGATCCTCGAAGTGGATCTCAAAATGTCTCGTCTTCCACCAGGGGGCGTCCGCCTTAATGAACCCCTTCGTTCCGCTTATAAGAAGCCGGCCCTCCGCCTTTACGCCGAGTCCGCAGACTGCGGAAGCCATCCTTCCGGGATAATCAAGATCCAGTTTCGTAAAGGTATCGATCCCGAGCCCGTTCCGGATCGACGAGAAGCGGACGGATTCATATCCGCTTCCGAAAAGATCAAGGATCGGGAGCAGCACATAGCTTCCGAGTTCCGTAAAACTGCCTCCGTATCCTCTGTCCGTAAGTTCCCGTCTGTCGGGACTTTCCAGCTTTGTAAAGCAGCTTTCGACGAATTTCACCTCACCGATGATCCCGTCCGATACCGTCTGAAGCAGTTCCCGGTATCCGGGGCAATAGGCCGTTTTCAGCCCCTCCATCAGTATGAGACCCTTTTCTTCCGCAAACTGAAAGCATTCCGCCGCCTCTTTCGAAGAAAGGGTCATGGGCTTTTCGCAAAGGACATGCTTTCCCTGCCGAAGAGCCTTAAGGATATATTCATAATGTGTTTCATGGGGTGTCGCGATATAGACAGCATCCGTGACGTTCCAGAAATCCTCCGGAATGCACGAAGTCCCCGGATCGACTCCGGATTCCCGGGAGCCTTCTTTCGCCGCGAATGCATATGCTTTCGGGACTGTGGCTTTATTATCCGCTATTCCTTCCGGGAGTTTTCCCGCCGCGGTGTCTCCCCATACCTCCCGCACGAACCGCTCCGCGCTTCCCGGGTGGGGATTATAGACCGCGGTGATCTCCGCTCCAGGAACGCACATTGCCTCCGGGACAAACCGCTTTGCGATCCTTCCTGTTCCGATGATCCCGATCTTCATGCAAGCGCCGCCTGATATGCCTTTCGTTTTTCCATGAATTTCTCCACCACATCCGCCATTGCGATGGATTCCCCGGCCGTCAGCTTGTAATCATTTCCGCCGGTCCCGTTTACCTTGGATATGAATTCCGCGATCTCGTACCGGAGACCGTCGTCTCCGAGAAAGCTGGATTCAAAATGATCGATCTTTCCCGGATCCTCGTAGCGGACATCGAAGCCTCTCGTAAGCCACCAGGGGGATTTCACGAGGATATATCCCTTCGTCCCCGCGATGATCAGCTCACCTTCCGATTTTACGCCCGCTCCCGCTTTCGCGGTGGCAAGTGCGTTCTTATAACGGAACTGAACTTTCGTAAAGGTGTCGATCCCCTTTTTCCCGTATACCGACTCGATGCGGACGTCCTCATAATCTTTTCCGAGCAGTTTGAAGATCGGGAGCATCCCGTAGCTTCCGTACTCCAGAAAAGCCCCGCTGTACTTTTCGTCCGTCATCTCTCTCGTGCCCGGAAGGCCGATCCTCGTAAACGTCGCCTCGATATCGCAGATCTCGCCGATGATCCCGCTCCTTGCCACGGAAAGCAGCTGAAGGAATCCGGGAAGATACGCCGTACGGATCCCCTCCATCAGTGTGACCCTGTTTTCTTTGGCAAGGTCATAGAGTTCCGCCGCTTCGTTATAGGTAAATGTCATCGGCTTTTCACAGAGCACGTGCTTTCCGGACAGAACGGACTTTCGGACATATTCGCTGTGGGTCTCATTCGGCGACGCCACATAGACGGCATCCACTTCTTCCAGAAAACTCTCGAAATGATCTGTCCAGGTCTTGATCTGATACTTCTCCTCAAAGGACCGTGCGCTCTCCTCCTCCGGGTTATAGGCATTTACTACCTCAATGCCGGATACAAAACTGGTCTCCTTCAGAAAACGCGGAGCGATACGCCCCGTACCGATGATGCCGATCCGGACGATCTTCTGCCGCTCATCCCGAAGCAGGCTCGAAGAGATCCCCGCCGTTCTCGGAAGATATATCACCTCACAGTATTTTTTCAGATAATCATAGCGTCCGGCCCAGTCGCTTCCCAGAGTAAAGACATCGATTCCGTAGCGCTGGATGTCCTCCACCTTCTGCCCTTCATGATCCTCCACGATGATCTCATCGGCGAAGCCGGTATTCCAGACATTTTCCATCCGGACCCGGATCGGATCGACCAGGTTCAGTTTTCCGCGCATCAGATCATAGTGCTCGGTCGTAACCCCGACGATCAGATGATCGCCGAGCTCCTTTGCCCGTTTTAAAAGCTGGTAATGTCCCTCATGGAAAAGATCGAAGGATCCATACGTGATCACTTTTTTCATAAAAACTCAGATCTCCTTCACCCACAGCCCGTGCAGATTGCAGTATTCATAGGCCGCTACGGCAGCATCGCCGTCAGCAAGGACAAAGACCGCCTCGGGCTTCTCGCCGGGCTTTAAATATTTCGTCTGATAACCCTGCTTCGTTTCCAGTATGATCCACTGGATGTAATGCGCATCCAGCATGGGATGTTCCACATCCCCGACCTTTACGGACACTTTGTTTCCGTCGATGCTTACGGACGGGATGTGCTTTTCATACGCGCCGTCCGAAGTCCCCGGAACGAGCTCCGTCATCGCTTTTCCGCAGCAGAACGCCGGTACGCCCGAATCGTTCAGCTTCGTAATGATGTTACCGCATGTTTCGCATTTGTAGAATTTCATGATACAGCCCTCTCTTTCTTTTGCTTACTGCTTTAAACCACTTTTACAGCGCCTTCCTCCTCCACCGCCCGAAGCGCGGCTCCGATCACCTGATCCATATCGTAATACCGGTATTCTCCGAGGCGGCCGCCGAAGATGATGCGGGGTTTTCCGGGTTTTTCCCCTTCCCCGGCAGACTCCCCGCAGCTCGCCTCCCGCCGTTCATTCTCTTCCCCGGCAAGGCGCCGGTATTCCTCATACAGCTTCGTATTTCGCTCATCATTCACCGGATAATAAGGTTCATCTCCCTTCTTCCACTCCGTGCTGTACTCTTTCGAGATCACGGTATGGGGAATGTCATTTCCCTCATCATCCTTTCCGAATTCGAACCATTTATGCTCGATGATCCGGGTATAGGGCGTATCTCCGTCCGTATAATTGATCACGGCATTGCCCTGATAGTTTTCAACCGGAAGATCCTCGGTCTCAAAGGTCACTCTCCGGTATTCCAAAGCACCGAGGGAATATCCGAAATACTCGTCAATGGAACCGGTATAGATCACGCATTTTGTGTTTTCATCAAGCCGGCCGCGGTTTTCCGGATCCAGATAGTCCACGCCGAGAACCAGAGTGATACTTCCCGATCCGACTGAGACTTTTGTTCCCGTTCTCCCGGTTCCGGGGAGCGCCTCTGCGTGTCCGCCTTTCTTTTCCGGAATGCCCTCATCTCCCGGCGCCTTTTTCGGGTTTTCCCCCCTTATTCCGAGGATCCTTTCCACCATCTTCGTATATCCCCCCATCGGGATCCCCTGATAGCGGGCATTGAAATAATTATTGTCATAGGTGAGCCTCACGGGAAGGCGGCGGATGATGGAAGGAGGAAGCTCCGTACAGGGCCGTCCCCACTGCTTTTCCGTATAATGCTTAATAAGTTTTTCGTAAATATCCGTGCCCACCAGACTGATGGCCTGCTCCTCGAGGTTTCGGGGTTCATATGTGTCCGCGGCACCGTCCCTTAAAGTCGCCAGTGCGCTTTTTCTCTGCTCCGCAATCTTTTTCTTTGCATCTTCCGGAGTCACCGCGCCCCACATCTTATTGAAGGTATACATGTTAAAAGGCAGGGAATACATCTCGCCTTTATAATTTGCCACAGGCGAATTCGTATAACGGTTAAACTCCGCAAAGCGGTTCACATATTCCCAGACCTTCCGGTCGTTCGTATGGAAAATGTGGGCGCCGTACTTATGTACCCGGATCCCGCCTTTTTCTTCCGTATAAGCATTACCGGCGATATGGTTCCGCCGGTCGATCACAAGGATACTCCTTCCCTTTTCGGCAAGCTCCCGCGCCATTACGGCACCGTAGAGTCCCGCACCCACGATCAGATAATCATACATGAGATTCCTCCTCGATATCCGTGACCATAAGGATCACATCCCCGTCGTGAAGGACGGTATTGTCATCCGGCACAAAGGTCCTGCTGCCGCGCCGGATAAACAGGAACAGATCCTCCGGGGAAAGCTCCGGGTGACGCACTCTCTTTTCCCGGAATGCCTCGTCTTCTTCGATCACATCGCTCACAAGGCGGCGGTTCCAGGAATGTCCCCGGGTGACCTTCACGGTCTCGAACCTCACCTCATCCTCCATGGCCCGGTATGCCTTCAGTTTGGAATACTGCTCCACGAATCCCGCGCTTAAGATACCGGTGGGGATCGCCACCATCAGAACTCCCAGAAATGAGATGATGATCGCGCAGACCCGCCCCGCGATGGTAACGGGATAGATATCCCCGTATCCGATGGTAAGCAGGGTCGAGACCGACCACCAGATTCCGGAGAAGGCATTCGAGAAATTCTCCGGCTGGGCGTCGTGCTCCAGACCGTACATACAAAGGGATGCGGCAAGCATAAAGATAAAGACCATGGCCACCGAGGAAAGAAGCTGATTTTTCTTTTCACTGAGAACGTCGATGATCACATTGAACGCGTCATAGCGGGTATTGATACGGAAAAGGCGGAAGATCCGGAAGACCCGGAAGATCCGAAGCGCCACCGCTCCCACCGGAAAGATCATCGGAAGGAAGAAGGGAAGGATCGTAAGAAGATCGATGAGTCCCAGCAGGGAAAAGGCAAAGGAAAGCCTCGCCTTCGCCCGGCTCCTGTCCGGATAAAGGAGATCCGCGGTCCAGAGGCGGAGGAGATATTCGATGGTAAAAATAACTATCGTTATTGTTTCAATCGCATGGAGGATCTCATACCGGGATTTCAGTCCGTCAAAAGTCAGAAGAAATGTAACGGCCAGATTGATCAGGATCACGGCCACAATGAAAAAATCGAACGAACGGCTGGTCACGTCCGAGTTCTTCCCGATGTTGATGATGTCATAGACCCGCTTTTTCAGAGCCTTTTTGTCCATTCGCATATCCGCTTTGTCAGTTCGCGCTCACGCGCGCTCCCTTCGGTACCGATTCCGTAATAAAGGCACTTCCGCCGATCACGGCGCCTTCGCCGATCACGGTCTGTCCGCCGAGGATCGACGCATTGGAATAGATCGTCACATTGTCCTCTATGGTCGGATGGCGTCGTACGTTCTTCAGCTTCTGCCCGCCCTTGGTGGAAAGCGCCCCCAGAGTCACGCCCTGATAAACCTTCACATGATCTCCGATCACGGTGGTCTCGCCGACCACGATGCCGGTTCCGTGGTCCATAAAGAAGTAACGTCCGATGGTTGCTCCCGGATGGATATCAATCCCGGTCAGGGAATGGGCATGCTCGGTCATGATCCTGGGGATCATCGGAACCTTAAGCATAAAGAGTTCATGTGCCAGCCGGTATACGGATACGGCATAAAAGCCGGGGTAGGAAAGAATGATCTCCGCCCGTGAGCTGGCCGCCGGATCTCCCTCAAAAAACGCTTCCACATCATATTCGAGCATCTCCCGGATCATCGGGATCTTCTCCATAAAGTCAAGGGAAAGTTTCTCCACAAATCCATCGAACTGTTCCTCGGAATAGAAGACATAATCGCTGCTGTACTGAAGGACGGTCCTGATCTGCTTGTTCAGATGATAGATCACATCCTCGATGGCGGCGGCCATATTGTTCTTCAGGCTGTAGATCTTGTAGACCCTGTCGGAATAGTAGCCGGGAAACAGGATCTTCATCAGCTTGTCCACGATCCCGATGATCGCCTGTTTATCCGGCTGATTCTGAATATCCAGCCTGTTGATCACCCGTTCGGAAGTATAATCCTCCAGGATCGACTGCACGATCCCCTCAATACGTTCTTCATCCGCTCTGGCCATTCTGTTTCCTCTCCCGTTTTCCGCTGCCGCGTCCTCCCCTCATTTTAAGTCATACCGCCGCATGCCGTCAAGGATACGGTGCTTTTCCGGCATATGACACGGGCGCCGGAGGATTCACCCCCGGCGCCCCGCGCCTTCATTCCGATGTGTTGTTTTGAATGCCTGTCAGAACCGATCATCAGCCTCTGAAATCAATGTTCCCGCCGATGGCTTTTTCTTCCTCGGTCATCACGCTGTCCGCCCGCCTGTCGAATTCATAGGCTTCGATCTTTTTGAGCAGCTCGTCCACGGAAGATGCGGAAAGGATCACGTCCCCCTCATTGAGGGTGATCCCGGTCTCATCCCAGTCCGGCTGTGCCGCCTCGGCGCCCTGTGCCTTTTCTTCCGCCTTTTCTGCCGCCTTTTCTTCGGCTTTCTTTGCCGCTTCCTTCTTTTCCGCGGCTTTTTCGGCCTCCTTCTTCTCGGCTGCCTTCTTCTCGATCCTTGCCTTCTGGGCCTTCGAAGAATCCTTCAGTACCGCGAAGAACGAAGCGGTCCCTCCGTCATTGACCTGCATCCCGTAGCCCTTGACGTTGGAGTTGTTCGCCGTCTGTGTCTTCAGCCGGGAAAGTCCGCTCTTTGCCTGGGAGATGATCCCTTCATACTGATTCCGGAAGCTTTCATCCTCCGCCATCTTCTCGATCTTGTCCTCGTCGATGAGGACCACCATCCGGTTCGGATTCGCGAAAGTCCCCGCCTGCTGTTTCGCGGCTTCTTTCATGTCCCTGCTCACGAGTACGAAATCCATGTCGCCGAATTTCTTCTTCAGATCTTCGTAATAGGCGGCCGCTTTTTCGGAAAGTTCCGGTTTGCCGATGGTCTTCCCGTAATTTCCCGTGCTCTTTGCTGTTTTCGTTTCGGAAACTGCCGATGCGGCTCCTGATGCCCCTGATTCTTCGGGCTTCTTTGCGGCCAATGCGTTGTTCGTGTAGGCTGCGCTGTTCGCATATGCCGCGGTTGCTTGACTGATCAGACTCATATTCATCGCCTCCTTGCTTTTCCTCCCGCGTCCGGGAGACTTCGAAACATCCTTGTTTCTGTATACCCACAGGTAGTCCTACGGAGTATATATCGGCATCGTTTTATGATTTCTTAACCTTCTTTATCAAAAAAACGAAAAAAATTCATCACAGTGGAAAAACCCGCGAAAAAACTGAAAAAAAGTTGAAAAAACCACGAAAAAGGCTTGATTTAATTGACATAACGTGTTACGATAACCCTAACTAACTAGGCTCATTTTGCCCCATGCGTCGGTCGGACCGCATAAAAGCGGGATCAGAAACGATCAGGCCGGCCGCGGAAACGGATTTTCCGCGGAATGCATGTATCAAGGAAGAAAGGAGGGGCTCTATGGCAGCATATAATTCTAAAGTAGACACGATCTACAATCATTATCTGACATCGTATGCACCGAAGGGTGCGGTATCCAAGTACGATTCTCACAAAAAAGACGAGCTTCGGGGCGTATATCGCTCTATGCTTAAACTGAACAAAGACGCGCCCCTCTATATCCTGGATTCCAGTAAAGAATCCAGGAGCTTCGTGGTTAATCTGAAAGAAAACGCGCGGAGTCTGAGGAATACCATCGCCGAACTCGGCGGTGTCGATGATGACCGCATGTTCAGCAAGAAATCGGCCTATTCCACCGATGAGAATATGGTCTCCGCTTCCTTCATCGGAGAGATCGAAGACGGAGACAGCGCTCCCACCTATGATCTGGAAGTAAGAAAACTCGCTTCCAATCAGGAGAATCTGGGACACGCCTTAAGATCCGACGACAAAGCGGCCCTTCAGCCGGGCACCTATTCCTTTGATATCGGGATCAATGATGTCAGTTACGAATTCCAGTTCAACATCCGTGAAGATGATACGAACCGGGATATTCAGGAGCGGCTGGCACGTCTGGTATCCAAGGCGGATATCGGGATCCATGCCGATGTGCTCGACGGCGAGAACGGACGGTCCGCTCTCCGCTTATCCTCCGCGGAATCCGGTCTGAAAAAGGGCGGCGAACTGATCTTCACCATATCCGAGGATCGTTCCTCGATGGCTTCCGGTACCGTGGAGTATCTCGGTCTCAATTATGTATCGAAAACGCCTTCCAACGCGGAATTCCTCCTGAACGGAGAAGAGCGCAGCGCGTCCTCGAACCACTTTACCATCGACAGTACCTATGAAGTGACCCTGAACAATCCGGCCCCGGCCGGTGGCAGAAGCGCCAGGATCGGTGTCAAGACGGATCTCGATTCCATTACGGAAAACGTGGGGAATCTGCTCGGAAAATACAATCAGTTCATCCGTGCCGCCGCGGAATACCGCGAAGCACATCCGATGAGCACGAAGCTCATGAACGATATGGACCGGATGGTCTCCTATTATTCCGAGAACTTCAAAAATCTCGGTATCAGCGCCGAAAAGGACGGTACCTTAAGTCTGGATGAGCGGGGATTCAAATCCGCACTGGCCGGTGATGAGGATTTCTCCTCCTTGAAATCGGTCAAGGGCTTTGCTTCCTCCATCCTTAACAAATCCAATCAGATCTCTTTGAACCCCATGGAATATGTGGACAAAAAGATCGCTGCTTATAAAAACCCCGGGCACAATTTCGTGGCCCCTTACGCGAGCAGCACCTACGCCGGTATGTTCTTTAACGGCTACGGCTAGGATCCGCCTGATACTTTTCGAGCATCGCGTAATCATCCATCAGTTCAAGGATCTTCCTTCGCCCGTCTTTGTTAAGGCGGGCGAAGCTGCTTATCAGTTTTCTTTCATAAAGCTTCCGATTCGCTCCGGAAAGCTCCTCGATCCCCGAAAAATCCGCCGGCGAGAGATTCAGTCTCTCGCACATCCGAAGGACCGTTCCGTAGGCCATCCCCTCGATCCCGCGGTCGAGTGCGGTCACAAGCGTACTGTAGGGAATGCCCGTTTCGTTGCAGAAAGCCCGTATGCTTTTGTACTGCTCAAGGATCGCGTCCTTTAAGATCTCGGATTTCGTCATTTTCAGTCCCCGGTCTCCGTTCCTACTTCAGAAGATCCTTCAGTGCTTCCATACCCTGCGTATCCGCATTGGCTGCCTGGTTCGCTTCCTGGATCTGAACATATACCTCTTTACGGTATACGGGTACCTCCTTGGGTGCCGTGATGCCGAGCTTTACCTGCTCGCCCTTGATCTCCAGAACGGTGACTTCGATATTGTTGTTGAGTATCAGTGCTTCATTCTTTTTTCTCGATAATGCCAGCATGTTACTCACCACCCTTCTTCGCTTTCAGGATCTCATAGATCGGGAACCTTACCTGAAGGCTGTTATCTTCGATGATCACCTGGGCGGCCTTTTTGGTCAGCGCATTGATGATAATGGGACCTCTTAAGTTTACGGTCATTTTGGTCAGATCGGACGGTACCGTTACCGTTACCATGACCAGTGTCTCTTCCGGATTCAATTCGCCGAGAGGCTTTAAGATCTCATCATCCACCTCGGGATTGTAGTCTTCCTTCACGGTCAGAGGATCCATAACCGGCATCGCAAACGCCGGCTCCTGCATGGACTGCAGCCAGTGAATGCCTCCGACGCCCTTGTCCGCGTCATGGAGGAGGGCAAAATCCGTCAGATCCGGGAATCCGATGATACCGGACGGGAATTTGATGATCTTGTCATCCTCAATCGTAATTTCTCCGAAATTTTTCGTTGTAACAGTCATAGTTACACTCTCCTTTCCGCGCTCCGCGCTCGTGGGGTTATAGCATAAAACAAGACTACGAATCGTTCCGTGCTTCGCACTCTCACGATTCTCCAAAAGATTCGGAATTCGCGGGGCCCCTGCCCCGCTGCTCCCTCATCTTTTGACGGGGCATAAGGTCTTTTGCCCCGGTCTTGTTAGATGTAGTTCATTAACGTCGTCTGCATGATCTTGCTGGTTGCCATCAGGGAGGACTCATAGGTCAGCTCCGCGGATTTCAGTTCGATGGCCACCTCGGCTATGTCCACACCTTCGTTCTTGTCCTGAAGTTCACGGAAGGAGGTCTTCTGCTCCACCAGACGGTTCTTGATGAGAGCCAGTCTGGATGACCTCGTACCGTTATCCGTCACCGCCACATTGACATCCGCCTGATACTCCTGGGTCTTGGAGATCATATGCTCAAAGGCGGTGTGAATGTTCTCGCGGATATAATCGTAAGCCTTGTTGGCAGCGTCCATCTGCTTCACCGTGTCCGCGTAATCCGCATCGGACTCTTCCATATCCCGGAGGGCATCCTTAAGATCCGTCCGGATCGCGTAGATGTCCTTCATCTTTGTCATAATGTTCTGAAGATCGTCCAGGTCCCTCTTAAGGTCGTGGGGGAAGATCTCCTGAGCCGTGGAATTTACTTCGATGATCTGATTGTATCCCACGTCATAGCTGATGGTCTGGCGCTTTATTCCTATCTCGGCATCCGTGTATTCGCTGTTGTAGTCAATGGTATTTTCCGTTCCGGAGGCATCCTTCGCCGTGGCGGAACACTTGAAATAATGCTCCGGGCGGAGATCTCCGTTATTCCAGTGATCCTTCGTATAGGTCACGCGGATCTCCATATTCTCCTCGCCGACACCCGGAGTCCCGGCGATCGGCGGATCCACCGTATCATCGCCTTCCGTCCCCTGGGCAGCGGCCTGATAGGTATCATTGAGGGTTTTGAAGGCTCCGTCCGAAAAGAGGATCTCTCCCGTTTCCGGAACATAGATCACCAGGTTTCCTCCCGGGTTGGAATCCAGGATCTGCTTATAGGGATCATTCCCGAGGGATACCGCAGTGGCCGTTACGGAATGCAGAGCCGGATCCGAATACGTAAGCGGCGATCCGCTCTTCGAATAGAGCTCGACCTTCAGTGTCTGGCCGTCCTTGATATCGTCATAGGCAAGCCGGAGCCGCTTGATGTCACCGTTTTCGATCTTCTGTTCCGTGGTGTCATGGGTACCGTCGGTATAGTTGTTGGGATTCAGCCCCTCGAGCTTGTCGATATAGGTATAATTCATGGTATCGAAGGCATCGATCTTCGTCTGCTCCGTGATCTCGTAGCTCGGGAAATTATCATCCTCCGTCATCTTCGATACATCCGCCGTGGTAAAAGTCATGGGCGTATCGGTCCGGTATCCCGTAAAGAGATACCGCCCGGCATAATCGGAGTTTCCGGTGGAATAGAACTCATCCATATAGGACTTTACCTGAGTAAGGATGATGTCCAGTTCGTTCGGAGTAAGGTCCTTGTTCGCCGCCTTGTTGGATTCCTTCATCATATCGGTCAGGATATCGTTCATCACGGCCAGACCGTCGGAGGTCACCTTCAGCCAGTTGTCCGCGTCCGCGGCGTTCTTATCATTATACTGGGTAAGTTCGGAAACGCTGCTCCGAAGACGCAGAGCCCTGATCGCCACCACCGGATCATCCGACGGACGGGTCAGTTTTTTCTGAGTTGACATCTGGGTGCTGAGTTTATCCTGAAGGACCTTGTTCTGGTTAATGTTATACAGAGAATTATTCTGCATGATCTTATTGGTCATACGCATAGCATTCACCGTCTTTCCGCAGTCGAATAAAAGACTGCTCCGTATTCATGGCATCCTTGCGGGGAAAAAGTCGACATCCTTGTCTTGAAATATGAGATTCGATATATATATCGGACTGTTCTTCAGGAATATTTAGTTATATCTTACACTATTTTTCGTTTTTCATAAAGAAAAAACCGACCACTTCCGGCCGGTTTTCTCTTCCTTTTCCATCATCCGGATCAGACGCCCGTATTCAGGATCAGCTGGTCATAGATCTCCGTGAGAGTCTGGATCATCTTGGAAGCCAGCGTGTAATTATTCTGGTATTTCACGAGACTCACAGCCTCTTCGTCCTCATCCACGCCGGAGATGGAAGTCCTCTGGTTGTCGATGGAATTCTTCAGCCCTTCGTAGGTGGTCTTATAGACATCCGCGTTGGATTTGTTGAGGGCCACATCCGAGATCAGGATCTCCAGCATCTGGTTCGCGGGAGCGTTCCGGAAACTGAACTTGCTCTTCGTGGTCAGGGTGTCGATGACTTCCTTGATCTGCTCACACTCTTCCACACCCACATGCGGGTTGGACCGGGAGCCGAGAAGATCCGCGTCGTTAAGGAGGGCATCCGTTACGCTGACGGTTCCGGCAGTCATATAATAGTATCCGTACTTATCCGTCTCCAGCTCCTTATAGCTCACTTCCTCGCCGATCTTCCGGCAGGCGAACAGGTTCGTTCCGGGGTCTCCGTAGGCGTTGGTAGCCACTACCGGTGCTCCGTCGACGGCCTTTCCGGTGGAAGGATCCTGCCCGGCCGTCAGAATGCCGTTGATCTTGTCCGTGAAGGAGCGGAGGAACGCGCTCATCTGGGTCATATAATAAGGGATACCCTGATAAGCCAGCGCTTCCTGGGTCTTGACCTGATCGTTCACCGTGATCTCTCTCGAGGAGCCCTTCTCCGGATCCAGGGTGAATTTGTAGGCTTCCACGACTCTCTGGCCGTTTTCGTCAAGCACATAATCCGAACCGTCCATCTCATAGACCGGCTCCCACTCATCATAGTAATATACCGCATTGCCGATGGTGATCTCGCCCTGGGAGGGAAGGTTGCAGTCAATGAGCGCCTTCAGATAATCATCGCTCACGCCCACCGTGACCGTCTGCTTCGTCACGGCGTCCGCTCCGTCACCTACGGTAACACTTCCTTTCTCCCTGACCTTTCCGTTGAAGTTCTGGCCGTTGTTTCCGTCCCGAAGATCCACGAGGCCGCGGAGCTTTCCGTTCAGGGCGGCATTGTTCAGATTAAACTCGTTTCCGTTGCCCCACTTGATCTTGTAAAGGCCGTCCACGTCGGTCTGGTTCAGACCTTCGTCATTCGCCCTTGCCACGCAGGAGAGCTCATCATAATCGTTTCCGTCAACCAGGAGCTGTCCGCCCGCGATCTTGACCACATAGCGGGTTCCGCCGGTCTCTCTCGTCGGATCGTTCGTATCGTAGATCGGGGTCTCCCGGATCTCCACGTCCACATATTCGGAAAGGCGGTCGATCAGAAGATCCCGCTGGTCCCGGAGGTCGTTGGCGATCCCGCCGGAAAGCTCGATGACGTTGATCTGCTTGCTCAGGGTAGCCACCTGCGAGGAAATGGAATTGATCTGGTCCACGCACTGCTTGATCTCGAGGTTGATATCCTTCTGGACCTCCTGAAGATTGCCGTACATGCTGTTGAAATAATCGGTGAGAGCCTGCACGGAGGCAACGAAATTCGCCTTCGTGGAGGTCGTGCTGGCGTCCTTCGTAACCTCCTGAAGGGCATCCCGCATCTTATTGAAGATCGTTACGAAACCGCTGGTTCCGTCATCATTGAAATAATCCTCGATCTCACGGTCGTAATAGTCCTTGATATTGTACTGACCGTAATTTGCGTGGTTATCCCAGAATTTCACGTCATAAAAGCTGTCGCGCACACGCTCGATGGAAAGGGTCTCGACTCCGGCGCCGGCGCAGCCGTAGGTCGCGAATACACGAAGGGCGTCCGCCGCCTGGGAATCCACTTTCTGGCGGGAATACCCGTCGGTCTGCACGTTCGAGATGTTGTTTGCCGTCGTATTCAGGGCCGCATTCGCGTTCCGAAGTCCGCTGCCCGCTATGGATAATCCGAAAAACTGTGAAGGCATAGGGTCTCTCCTTATCTTCCGAGGGTGGTGAGGATGTGCTCGATCATCTCGTTAATGGCATTTACATATCTGCTGGATGCGTTAAACGCGTTCTGGAACTGGATCATGTTCGAAAGCTCCTCATCCGAGGATACTCCGAGGATCTCCTCCCGGGCGCTTCGGATATTGGTCACCGTAATGGTCTGGTTCGCGGAGATCCCGCGCATCACATAGCCGGTATTGGACACCTGGGAGATCAGGTTATTGTAATAGTTCGTAAGGTTCGTCGTGGTCCGTACATCCGGATTCAGGGTATAGATCTCGCTTGCGAAAACGGACTTTAAGGCATCGCCTATGAACTCGTGATCCGCCTTGCCGTCCGGACGGATGAAGCCCAGCAACGAGGGGGCCTTTCTCAGAGTCTCGTTGATCTTCACATTCGTTGTCGTAAAGCCCGGGCCGTCTGCCGAATCGTCCGTCATATTGAACATGGTATAAGGCTTTCCCGTGGCGGGGTCCACCAGATAGCCGTCGGCGTCAAAGGAAGGCTCGTTTCCGCCGCCGTCCAGCCATTTCCCGGTATCGGGATCCTTCGTATAGGTCGCGGAACCGTCTTTGCTCCTTATCTGATAGGTTCCGTCGGGAAGATCTTCCTTTATGCAGCCGTTTCCGAAAAGGGCCGCCTCGTAGAGGACGCTGTTGATCCCCGTGGTCACCTGATTCACAAGCTTGTCGAATTCGGCCATAACATTCATCACGACGGAATCCTTGATCTTCGCATAGGCCTTCGCATCCAGCGCATCCTTCTCGGCCTGTGTCGCTCCCGGAGGATAATCCGAAGGATCCGCCTTCATATCCGCGAAGGTCGTCCGCCTGTCACCTCTTGCGAGCAGAAGCCCCTTCAGGGAACCGATATCCGTATTCATGTCGCTGGAGATCTCGCGGTCCATATTGAAGACACGCCCGATGATGTTTCCGTTGGCATCCGCCGTCGGATTACCGTCCGCGTCGTATTTTGCCAGCATCTTCCAGTAGGGCGTGTAGAAACCGGTCACGGGATCGGTATAGATCTCCAGTTCCTTGACGCTTCCCACGTTCACGAAATCAACGCCTTCGATCTGGATCAGATAATTGCCGTCTACGTCCGTATCGAGCGTGATGTTCGCGATCTCGGAAAGCTCGTCAACCAGACGGTTTCTCTCATCGTTAAGGTCATTCGCGTGCTCGACCTCGCCGGCCTCGATCTTCAGGATCGCCTGGTTCACCTCGTCGATGCGCCTTCCGATCTCGTTGATGCGGTCCGTCTTCTGTTTTACGTCGAAATTCAGATCGTCCTGATAGGTCGCCAGATCATCATAGACCAGCCGGGAACGGTTGATGAACTCGTTGCAGCGCTGTACCAGAACGCCCTGGTTTACCGTATTGGAAGGATCCTTCGCGATCTCCTCCACGGATTCCCAGATGTTCTTCAGCGTATCTGCGAACGCTTCCCCGTCCAGCTCCTGAAAGATCTCCTCCACCTCTTCGATGGCATCGCAGGAGATATTGTAGAAACCTTCCCTGCCGTGCTCCCGGCGGTAGGATTTGTCCAAAAAATAATCCCGAACCTGCGCCACCTCGGCGAATTTCACGCCGAGCCCCACCTGCTGATAAGCATTGGCGGACGCCGATTTCGAGATCGTATTGTAAAACCGGGTCGACTGCCTTACCTGCTGACGTGTGTAGCCTTCGGTGTCCACGTTCGTCATATTGTGCGCCACGGTGTTCAGCGCGTTCTGTGATGTCTGTAAGCCGCTGGCTCCTACATAAAGGCTGCCGAAAATACCCATATTTTTTATCCTCTTACAGGGACCCTACTGTTTTGCATCGAAACCGCTGGGCGGGATGCCCATCTGCATTCCGGCGGAATACGCTCCTTTATCGTAATTTGCGGTCTCCGGCCCGGTCTTCATGGTCTTCAGCATATTCATTTCGAATTCGACCATCTCCATGGCGTTCGCAAGAAGGATCCTGTTCTGTTCGTTTGCCCGTTTCACCGCGTACACCACGGCACGCAGCCGATCGTGAACCCTGGCAAGTTTCTGCTGCTCCTCGGGCCGCTGGCCGAGCATATCGACCAGGTCCGAGAGCATCAGGGTCTTTACGTCCCTGTTGATCACATTGGCGATGTCGCGAAAAGTTTCCTGCCGCTGTTTATCATAGCGGCCGATCCGCCCCACGACTTCCTGTTCTTCATCCGTAATGCGGGATAATTCACTCAAGTCGCCCTTCACGATCACGGGCGACTTGGCTTCGGACAGCTTAAGCAAGTTCTCGTATTCCTGACTCTCGTTGCCGAGAATATCGATCAGGTTTTCCATCAAACTTGCCATAAGCTTATCCTAATGCCTGAAAGTTCGAATAGAGCTTGTCCGCGAAACTGTCTACATCCACGCTGTAGGTTCCGTTCTTGATCTGCTCCTTGATGGAGTTCACAAGATCCGTTCTGATATCGGGTGCCTTGTTAACGGCAGCTTTCGCTGTCTGGATGTCTTTTCCTGCACTGCTCAGCTGAAGCTGGTCGGAAAAGCTCGGCCTGGCCGATGCCGCCTGCTGCGGACGGGATGCGTTCTTCGCGCTTGTGAGTTTTTGAACCTGCATCTGGGTATATGCATCGATTCTCATAATTACTCCTTCCCGGGGATATAATATCCCTTCTTATGCATTTTCTGTATTATTTATCGGAGTATTTTCCCGATACTTAACCCCTGCAGGAAAAAAAACGAATTTTTATTGCGGGGCCGCCTGAAGTACCACTTCGATGGTCTTTTTCTGATATCCTACGGGTGTTCCCTGCATGATCTGCAGCTGCACCGTCTGTCCGGCGGAGAAATAACTGAGCTCGTTCTTCAGATCGTCCATGCAGGAAATGTCTTCACCGTTCATCCCGGTGATGATATCACCCTTCATAAGTCCCGCGGCATCCGCTCCGGAACCTTCGTTCACGGAAGAAATGTAGACACCCATCGGGATCCCGTAACTCAGGGAAAGATCCGCGTCCACATCCACACCGGTGATGCCGAGGACACCCTTGCTGCCTTCATCCACCCTTGTGCGGGTCTGCTTGTTGATCATATTCTCAATGATGGGCTTCGCGCTGGAGATCGGGATCGCGTATCCCATCCCTTCCACTACGGAGCCGCCGATCTTGTTGGAATTGATCCCGATCACTTCACCGCTGATATTAAGGAGCGCGCCGCCGGAATTGCCCGGATTGATGGCCGCGTCCGTCTGGATAAAGGTCGCGATCTCCTTGTCACCGTATTCCTCATCCGACAGAGCAGCCGCGATGGGCCGGTTGAGGGCCGATACGACACCGGTGGTAACGGACTGTCCGTAGCCGAGGGAATTGCCGATGGCGATCACGGGCTCGCCCACTGTCAGTGTATCCGAGTCGCCCAGTTTCGCTACGGAAATCGCGTTCTTTGTATCGGCAGAGATCAGTGCCGTCTGAACGGAAATCACCGCCAGATCCTTATCCGCGTCCTTCCCTTCCAGTTTTGCTTCCGCCTCCGAATTGTCGTCAAAGGTGACCGTAAGCTCCTTGGCATCCTTTACCACATGATAGTTCGTCACGATCAGCAGCTGATCGTCGTTCTGTCCGACGATGATCCCGCTTCCCGCGCCTTCCGCGTCCTGGTAGTAGGTCTGCCCGAAGTAATTGAGCATTTCCGTATATTTATTGTTCACGGAAACCAGCGCCGGCATCGTATTCTTAACGACCTCCGTCACATCCGTCACCGTCGTGGTCACGACATTCTGTATGGGATCCCCCGTCGAAGAAGCTGCCGGAGCAGCGGTCGTCTGATTGTCCGGAAGGAGGGTCTCAACGGGATCCGTTGTCGTTGCCGCCGCAGTGCTCTGCGATGCGGCAACCGTATCGATGGCTGCCTGATCCTGTTTATCCGAAGAGGTTTCGATCGAAGGGATCCTTTCCTTTACGAAATTGCCGGCAGCCGATACCGCGAGGAATCCGCCTCCCGCAAATACACCGAATACTACTCCGATGAGAGCCCCCGCAAGGACCTTCTTCATGATGCCGCCCTTTTTCCGCGGCGCTGCCGCCTTCGGTGCAGGAGAAGGTACCGATGCTCTCGCGGTCTGCGGTCCCGACGCGGAAGCCGTGCCCTGTGAATATCCGCTCTGCGTATAGCTGCTCTGCGTATAGCCGTTCTGCGTATATCCGCCCTGCGTATAGCCGCTTCCGGTATAGCCGCTCCGGCTGTAGGTGTCCTGGGAATAGGCGCGCTGCGTATAACCGTTTCGGTTCAGAGAGCTTTCCGAAGCCCCCCGGCCCGTTCCGCTGCTGCTGTGATAATAATCGTTCAAACCGTTTCTGTAGCCCTGATTGCCATCCATTTTGTCATTCCTCCTTTATTTCCTGCGGATCGTCTTTCCTATGTATCCATACGGAAAGCCGCTTCTTTTTGTTCCTTCAGAAATAAAGTCTAATCTCCCTTTGTGTCAGTATTGTGAAAAAACGCTGAGCAATCTGTGTTCTTTCTTAAAAAAATCTAAACTACTCAACCGTGACGGACTTCGCGAGGTTTCTCGGCTTGTCCACATCATTTCCCTTGCCCACCGATACATAATAGGCAAAGAGATGAAGCGGGATGATGGCGAGAGAATTCGTGAAATACCGGTTCGTCAGCGGGATATAGATCACATAATCGGCGACCTTCTCGATATCCGGATGCCCGGCGTTCGTAAGAGCCAGAACGAAGGCTCCCCTGGATTTCACCTCCACGATGTTGCTTACCGTCTTCGCATAGAGATCCTCCTGGGTCAGTGCCGCCATTACGAGCGTCCCCTCCTCGATGAGCGAGATCGGTCCGTGTTTCAGTTCGCCGGCCGCATAGGCCTCGGAATGAAGGTAGGAAATCTCCTTCAGTTTCAGAGAACCCTCCATGGAAAGCGAGTAATCGAGCCCGCGTCCGATGAAAAAGATGCTCTTCGCCGCCAGATAACGGTTCGCAAAGCGCTGGATCCTCTCCTTGTTCGAAAGCAGCATCTCGATCTGCTCGGGAAGCTTTTTAAGATCCCTGAGAAGCTGCTGGTATTCCTTCCCGTCGATGGTGCCTCTTATATCCGAAAAATACATTGCGATGAGATACAGGGCGATAAGCTGGGCGGAATAGGCCTTGGTCGATGCCACCGCGATCTCGGGGCCCGCCCAGGTATACATGACGCTGTCCGCCTCGCGGGCGATGGAAGATCCGACCACGTTCACGATCGCAAGCACCGTTGCCCCCTTCTCCCTGGAATTCCGGAGCGCCTGCAGGGTATCCGCGGTCTCCCCGGACTGCGAGATCACGATCACGAGCTCACCTTTCTCGATGATCGGGTTCCGATAGCGGAATTCGGATGCCATATCGACTTCCACCCGAAGCCTTGCCATCCGTTCGATAATGTATTTGGCCGCGACTCCGGCGTGGTAGGCCGTGCCGCAGGCAACAATGTGAATCCTCTTCAGATCCCGGATCTCTTCTTCGGAGAGCTTCAGTTCATCGAGCACGATCCGGTCTCCGCAAAGATGCTTTTCATAGGTCTCCCGGACGGCTTTCGGCTGTTCGTGCATCTCCTTCATCATGAAATGCTCGTAGCCGCCCTTCTGCACCGCCTCGACGTCCCAGTCGATATGCGTGGATTCCTTCGGGATCTCTTCCTCATCCACGTTGTAGAACGTCAGCCGGTCCTCTTTCAGCATGACCACTTCCTGGTTCTCGATGAAGTAGACATCCCGCGTATATTTCAGGATTGCCGGCACATCCGAGGCAATGAAGCACCCTTCGTCATTCTGTCCGACGACGAGCGGGCTGTCCTTCCTTACCGCATAGAGCGTATCCGGATGATCCGAGAAAAGGATCCCCAGTGCATACGAGCCTTCCACGCGGTGCATGACCTTTGTGATCGCCTCGAGCGGGTTTCCCTTATAATAATAATCCGTCAGATGGGCAAGCACCTCCGTATCCGTTTCGGAGCGGAATTCATATCCCTTCCTGACCAGCTTTTCCTTGATCTTCCGGTAGTTTTCGATGATCCCGTTGTGTACGACGGCGATCGTTTCATCCTTATTGAAATGAGGATGGGCGTTGATGTCCGTGGGCTGCCCGTGCGTGGCCCAGCGTGTATGTCCGATCCCGGAGGTCCCGGGCACTGTCTGTCCGTCGTGGGTAAGCTCCTCCAGCGCCTTCAGCCGCCCCGCCGTCTTTACGATATTGATCCTTGTTCCGTCAAAGACCGCCAGTCCGGCGGAGTCATACCCCCGGTATTCCAGCTTGTCCAGCCCGTCCAGAAGGATCGGCGCCGCCTGACGTTTTCCTATATATCCGACAATTCCGCACATGGTATCTTTCCTCCTTAGCCTTCATCCCCTTTTTCCGGGTGAAGGAGTCTTCCCCTGATCCACAGGGGTAGTTTATCATATCTTTCCCCCAAAGTGTAGCCCGCGTATTTGCAGGCGCTCTGCCAGATGAGTGGTATGAGCATGAATATCAGTCCTTTTTTGCAAAGCCGCTCCGCCGTCTTTTTCACAAGCCGCATCCCTTCACCGGAAGCCTTCACATCCGAAAAGGTCTCCGGATGGTCCGCATGGGAAACTCCGTTCTGAAAGTTCCGTCGGAACTGCTGCGCTCCCGTATAGCTGTGAGAGTGAAATACCTTCGCCTCCGCACGGTAGGCGATCAGCTTTTTGTCATTGATCAGCTTTCGCGCGTAGATCATATCCTCATTAAAGGAAACGTGAGCCGGGAAGCCTCCGAGTTCGTCAAAGAAGGACCTCCGGTACATACAGCATACATTGGAGGCAAAAAAGGCTTTGATCCCGAGACGTTCAAGATCCCCGGCACCTTTTTTCAAAGAGACGGGCGGATAGTTGAAGTGCCTCGTATATTTTTCGATAACACCCGCTCTTTTATTGGCGATCTGCCTTGCGTAGGCCATCCCCACCTCCGGGTCCTCAAAGGCTTCAAGAAGATTTCCGATAAGATCCGGATCCGCCGGCACCGCGTCATCCGTCATGAGAAGAAAGAAAGGGCTCTTCGAGAGCGAAACGCCGAAATTCCTGGTCCCGCCGTGGTCAAAGTCTTCCTTTTCGATATGATGAACCTCCAGAAACGGATAACGGGCGCAGACATCATAGGAGGAAAAAAACTTCTCCCAATGCTCGCGCCCTGTATTGATCACGATGACCCTGCCTGCCGGAACCTTTGAGCGTTCCAGCATAAGCAGGGTCGTCAGCAGCTTTTCTGTTGGTCTGTATACCGGGATGATCACATCCACCGGTTCCGGATGGGTCTTCGTCATTTCACATATTGCGAGGTCTCGGACCTGATCTTGTCGCTGTAGGCTTTGACCGAACTCGAAGGCTCATAGGTGGGATCCTCGAACATGAATTCATGGAGCCATACCACATTTTCATAAAGATCGGCAGGCACCACACAGGAGCCTTTCTTTCCGATGGTTCCGGTCTTCAGAAGGTCCTCTCTCGGGAAGCCGGTTTCTCCCACGACTTCGTACTTGCTGATATTTCCCAGCACTTCGATGATGTCCTCAAGATCCAGGGAGGTGTAGGTCTTTTCAAAGACCTTTGTCGCGATCTCGGAAAGCTTCGCGGGAGATGCTTTCTTCGCCTTGTCCAGGCAGGCAAGGAGTACGTCCCTCTGCCTCTGGGTCCTTTCAAAATCGCTCCCCACATAGCGGATCCGGCAGTAGGCCGTGGCCTGCAGACCGTTCAGGGTCTGAAGTCCCGCGCTCTTTACCGGGATGTAATCGGAGCCCTCGTTGGCGGTGAAATGCTCACCGTCGCTGGATTTACCCACCATACTGATCTGGTAGTTGTTAAGATGTATGATCTCGCTTTCCTTTACATTGATCTCCACGCCGCCCAGAGCGTCGATCGTCTCCCTTAAGCCCTCAAAGCCCACGGTGATGAAATCCGTGACATTGAGATCCAGGTTCATGTTCAGCATATTAATCGCCTGCTTCGGGCCTCCCTTGGCATAGGCGGCATTGCACTTGTTGTAGCTGTCGTTGCTGAGGTTCAGGAAGGTGTCGCGGTATACGGAAACCAGTCTGCATTCCCCGGTATCCATATTTATGGATGCGATCATGATCGTATCGGATCTTGTATTTTTCGTCAGAGCACCCTCACGGGAGTCCACACCGAAAAGCGCGATATTCCGGTAGCCCTTCATCGCGGATACGCTCTCCGCTCCGTCACCGCTTGTAGCGGTCAGTTTCTCTTTCAGCTCCTCGTTGATCACGATATCGTCCACGTCCAGTTCGACCTTGCCGACCTTCTCCGTTTTCAGAACGGACCAGAGGAAAACTCCCATCGCCACAAGGGCCGCGATCTCAACCACGAAAAGAATGATCTTTCCGGGAGTGATCTTTTTCTTTGCGGACGCGGGGCGGGGTCTTTTTCCGCCGGACGCGGGCCGTCCCTGAGGGCGGGGTCTTGCGCCCGAGCCTCCGGATGATCCTTCACGGGCACGGGCCGAAGCGGCCGCGGCACGACGCTCTTCCGGTCCGGGGGCTTTTCTTCTTTCTTCCGCTCCCTGCGGACGGGGTCTTGCTCCCTGAGGACGCCTTGCGCCGGATACCCCTTTTTGAAGCTGTCCCCGGGAAGATCCGCCCGGGCTTCTTCTGTTCTCCTGATCCATTTGTTTCCGTCTCCTTAAAGTTTATTCCCGTTTCAGGCCAGATGCCCCTGCGCACTGATCACATCGATCACGCTGTCGACATAATTTTCGCAGATCTCATCGCTTCCGGCTTCGACCATGACCCGGATCACCGGTTCGGTACCGCTCTCGCGCACCAGGATCCTTCCTTCGTCGCCGAGCGCTTCCGCCACGGCCGCCACGGCCTTCTGAACCTCGGGATCGTTCTGCGCCTCAGGCTTGCTCTTCACACGGACATTCTTCAGCACCTGGGGATAGAATACCACGGGAGCAGCCAGTTCGCTCATCGGCTTTTCCTTCGCAAGCATGACTTCCATCAGCTTCAGCGAGGTCAGGATCCCGTCTCCGGTGGTCTCGTATTTCGAAAAGATGATATGGCCGCTCTGCTCGCCGCCGATCCGGTTGCCCGTCTGAACCATGTTCTCATAAACATACTTGTCGCCGACTTTGGTCTTCTCATATTCGATCCCGACTTTGTCGAGGGCCTTGTAGAGGCCGAAATTGCTCATTACCGTCGTAACAACCTTATTGTTCAGAAGCTTGCCTCTTTCTTTCATATACAGGCCGTAGATATAAAGGATGTGATCCCCCGTCACCACATTGCCCTTTTCATCGACCGCAAGACAGCGGTCCGCATCTCCGTCATAGGCAAAGCCGATATCCAGGCCCTTTTCCGTGACGAATTTCTGAAGATGCTCAATGTGGGTGGAGCCGCAGTCCGTATTGATATTGTAGCCGTCGGGGCTGTCGTTCATTACGTAAGTCTTGGCACCGAGCGCGTCAAAAACGCCCTTTGCGATCTGCCAGGCCGCGCCGTTCGCGACATCCAGGCCAACCTTTACGTCCTTGAAGCTGTACTTGGACATGGAGATGAGGTAGCCGATATAGCGGTTCCGGCCTGCCACATAGTCCACCGTGCGGCCGATCTTATCCCGTTCCGCCACCGGAATCTCAGTCTTTCCGTCGATATAATCCTCGATCTTCAGGATCGTCTCCTCGTCCATCTTCTCGCCGCTTCCGTTCAGAAGTTTGATCCCGTTGTCATAATAGGGATTGTGGGACGCGGAAATCATGATGCCGCAGTCAAAATCATCCACGCGCGTGATATAGGAAACGGAAGGCGTCGTCGTAACGTGCATGATATACGCATCCGCACCGGAAGCCATAAGCCCCGTGCAGAGCGCGTACTCGAACATATAGCTTGAGCGCCTTGTGTCCTTTCCGATCACGATCTTCGCGTTCTTTCCTTCCCTTGCCCCGTAATACCAGCCGAGATACCGGCCGATTTTGATCGCGTGTTCAAATGTCAGATTCCTGTTTGCTTCGCCGCGGAAGCCGTCTGTTCCGAAATATTTACCCATTCTCTCTTTTCCTCACTGTTTCTCCGTTGTTCTTGTAGATGGAATCCGCCGGTACCACACCCCGCACGCAGGACGTGGGATAGATGTTGGAATTTCTCCCCACTACGGTTCCGGGATTGCAGACGGAATTGCAGCCGACCTCCACATGATCTCCGAGCATTGCGCCGAATTTCTTAATGCCGGTCTCCACTTCTTCCGTTCCGTTATGCACGACTACGAGCTGCTTGTCCGATTTCACATTGGATGTGATGGAGCCGGCTCCCATGTGCGAATAATATCCGAGGATCGAGTCCCCGACATAGTTGTAATGCGGTGTCTGAACATGATCGAAGAGGATCACATTCTTAAGCTCCACGGAATTCCCGACCACGCAGTTTGCGCCGACGAGAGCCGAGCCGCGGATGAACGCGCAGTGCCGTACTTCCGTCTCGGGCCCGATGATGCAGGGTGCGCCGAGGTAGGCCGAGTCAAATACCTTTGCGGTCTTGTGGACCCAGACATGCTCCGAGCGCTCCTCATAGTCGTCTCCGAGGGTGGGTCCGAGCGCAAGGATCAGGTCCTTGATCCCCTTCAGCGCCTCCCAGGGATAGGTAAACTGCAAAAGATAATCTTTTGCCAGAGTATGATCGAGATCATACAGATCTTTTATCGTATACATCCTAAAGCCTCTCTTTCTTTTCGATATCCAGGAAGTATTTGTAGGTATCCACGGTCAGCTCGCCGCAGGCCTCCTCATCGCAGGCGATGATGGCGCCGTTGTGCATCTGGAGCGCGGAACAGGTCCACTTCTGGCTGACAGCACCCTCTACGGTCGCCGCAAGGGCTCTTGCCTTGTTGTGCCCGGAAATGAGGACCAGTACCTCTCTGGAATCCGTGACGGTCCCGATCCCTACGGAAAGTGCCTTCGCGGGAACCTTCTCCGGGTCGTTTCCGAAAAACCGGCTGTTGACGATCCTGGTATCCGTGGTAAGATCACGTACTCCGGTGCGCGAGGAAAGGCTCGTGTACGGCTCGTTAAACGCCAGATGACCGTCCACGCCGATGCCGCCCATGAAGAGATCGATGCCGCCGTAGGAAGCGATCTTCTCCTCATATCTTCTGCACTCGCCCTCCGGATCGTCCGTCATGCCGTTCAGAATGTTGATGTTTTCCGGCTTCATGTCCGTCAGATGATCGAAAAGATTGTCATGCATGAAATACCAGTAGCTCTGGTCGTGCTCTCTGGGGAGCCCGAGATATTCATCCATGTTAAAGGTCACTACATCAGCAAAAGAAAGCTCGCCCGCCTTATTCATGCGGACAAGCTCTTTATACACTCCGATGGGCGATGAACCGGTGGGAAGTCCCAGAACGAACGGACGGTCTTCCCTGTGTCCGTTGATCTTTCCGGCGATATAGGCTGCCGCCCATTTGCACATTTTGTCGTAGTTGTCCTGTATCACAACTCTCATGATCGTGTCTCCTTTTCATGTGATAATGATCCGCAGAAACGGAAGAAGCTTTGTTACAGTGTCGATTCTGCTTTTTGCCTTCTTCCTCACGACCTCTGCCTTGGCCGCAGCAGCATCCGCCGAGTCTTTCGATCGCTGCTGTCCTCGTCAACCGGTTCCGGTCCAGGCGCTAACATGGCCCCTTTGTCCTCCTTTGCGGGAATCATGTTTTACAGGACAGAATGATACAATAATAATTGTTATTTTGCAAGTGCTTCAGTATGCGTTCTTGTTGATGAACCCGCGGAAGAAAGTCAGAAACATGATCTTCAGATCCCATGCATAATTCCAGTTTTCGATATAGTAAAGATCATACTCCACCCTTTTACGGATCGAAGTATTTCCGCGGTAGCCGTTGATCTGCGCCCATCCGGTGAGTCCGGGGCGGACAAGATGCTTGATGTTGTAGCGCGGGATCTCTTCCTTGAATTCCTCAACGAACTGCGGTCTCTCCGGGCGCGGCCCCACCAGAGACATCTCGCCGATGAGGATATTGAAAAGCTGGGGAAGCTCATCCAGTGAGGTCTTTCGCATAAAACGTCCGGCTTTCGTCACCCGGGGATCGTCCTTCGTGGTCCAGGCCTTTTCCTCCTCGGCCGACTTCTGGATCTTCATTGTCCGGAACTTATACATCATAAAGGGCTTGTTGTGGAGCCCGATCCGCTCCTGTTTGAAGATCACGGGGCCTTCGCTGGAAGCCTTGACCGCGATGGCACAGGCCAGCATGATGGGGGATGTGATGATGATCCCCGCAAGGGCGCCGATGATATCCGTCATCCGCTTCATGAACAGGTTCACCGCGTTGTTCAGAGGAACATAGCGGATATTGATGACCGGGAGCCCGAGCACGTCCTCCGTATAGGGACGGGAGGGCACGAGGGAGCTGTAGTCCGGAATGAATTTCGTATGCACACCGAACTTTTCGCAAAGATCCACGATCCCTTCCAGTTTGTCATAATCCTTAAGGGCCAGAGTGATGGCCACCTCGTCCAGTTTGTTTTCCGGCAATATATAACGCACGTTATCTATGCTGCCTACCACCTTGACGCCCTTATAGACAGTGCCCCGGGGGATTGTATCGTCCAGGATCCCGCGGACGGAATAGCCCCACTGGGGATTCTGATTGATCCTCGTGATATATTCCTCCGCCGCCCTCGAATAGCCGATGAGCAACACATGCTTGACATTGTAGCCCTTTCTGCGGATGAACTGGAGCATATTCCGGATCACGGTGCGTACCAGCGTGGTCAGCAGGATATTGATGATAAAGAAGATCCCCAGCATGGGACGGGACATATCGTCCAGCTTGATGATGTAGAGTACCACGAAGACAAGGAGCAGCCCCACCGTGTTCGCCTTCAGGATCGCGAAGATTTCGTAGCGGCGCATGGTGGCACGCTTCGCGGCGTACATATTGAACATGTAATAGAGGATGATATAGGCGGGAACAAGGAACCAGAGCGCCCTGAAATAGATCTCCCTCTCAAGCACGCCCACTACGGAGCCTTTGGTATAAAGCCCCGTTCCGAACCAGACATACCACGCAAGAAGATAGGACACCACGATCACGATGGCGTCCAGTACCAGATGCAGACGGTTCAGGATCTTCTGATTATCCTTGATCATTCGCTGTCCCAGCCTTAAGTATCAGTGTCAAGCCGCAAGGAACCGGATCAGGTTCAGATACAGCATAAGCTGGATCGCGGCATAGGTTTTCAGTCTTTCTTTTCTGAATCTTATTTTATGTCTGCGCCCGCCTTTTGTAAAGCAGAGGGCGAAGCCTTCCCTCAGTCCTTTCAGATAGCTTCCGCCCAGTCCTTTCCTTATAAAAAAGAACGTCTTAATAAGGAAACCGGGGATCAGGAAGGGGAGGTTCAGGAGGATCTGGAACGCCGGCATGTTCTTGTAGATAAGATAGATATTGTTTCTCGCGGAAAGACGCACCTTGAAATCATTGTAACGTGAACCGGAGGATGCGCTTCCTTCATGGAGCACGACGGCATCCTTGATCACATAGTTCTCATAGCCGCGGATCCTGGCCCGGTAGCCGATATCCACGTCCTCAAGATATGCAAAATGTCCTTCATCGAACCAGCCGATCTCATCCAGGATCTTTCTGCTGTAAAGAGCAGCTCCGGCGCAGGAGGAAAAGATCCTTCTCCTTGAGGTATAGCGTTCAAAGTCAGCGGCATCCCGGTCCTTTCCGAGCGCAAACGCCCAGCCGGCCGCGCAGTAGAAATCTCCTGCGGAATCCACTCGCTTTTCATCCGACATCCGGAGCATCAGTGCCTGACAGGAAAAGGTCCGGGGATTCTTCCTCATTTCCTTAAGGAGCCTCCTTATGGTATCGGGGCGGACCAGAGTGTCATTGTTAAGAAGAAAGATATAGGGTGCCTCCGAAAGCGCGATCCCCGCGTTTACCGCGGCGGAAAAGCCTTTGTTTTCCGGAAAGCAGACCAGTTTCACCGAGGGAAATTCCTTCCGGACGAGTTCTTCCGAGCCGTCCGTGGAGCCGTTGTCGACCACAATGATCTCCGCCTCCGTATCGGAAGCGAGCACACTCTTCAGACAGTTTTCAAGATAGCGGATCCCGTTCCAGTTCGGGATCACCACGGTTACGGCTTTCTGCATAGGATCATCTCCGGATCATAAATAAAATGACAGCCTTTTTCTCTCATTATATCACAAAAGCGAAAGCTTAAGAGCCTCCGGTCAAGAGGAGCGCACGAGCGGGAATTCTCCTCTTTCAGGGTCTTCAGGATCTTCGCCGCCTGATGAATATCCTTCCCCTCTTCCGGAAAGCACATGCATTCGGTATCCAGGTAAGGAACCTCCATCTTGCAGGCTGCCCGGTGGAGATAGCCTCCGGAATGGCGTTCATCAAGTCCTTCAAAGAGCAGCTTTTTGTTTTCATTATAGGCGCCGCCGGCAACCTTCCCGTCCCGGTCAAGGATCCTTCCGCCCACTGCGCAGATATCGGACCGGTAGGTAAAGACGTCCGGCCGGTATTCCACATCGAAGAAACCCATATGCGGAGTTCTCCGGACAATGATCGCGGGAGTGCATCCGGCAGGGGTCTTCCTTCCGGTTTCCGTGATCACCTCCGCACCCTTCGCGAAAGTGGTCCGGATAAAATCCGCTACGGCTTCCTGCCCCCTGTCGTAGGCATAGGACTTGCTCTTCGGATTCGCTGCAGTGGAGGCGTCATGGCATCTCCAGTGATAGAGGACCTTTCCGATATGAAAGATCTCTTTTTCATACCCTGCCCCGGAACGTTCCATCAGGGTATGCACCGTCCTCAGGATCAGATCATGATCCTGGGCTCCGTCAAACTCCTTTCGAAGCTTCATTTCCTTCAGAAGTCCCGTCTCCAGCACCAGAAAATGACAGATGTAATTATTCGACAAAATTAAATCGAGATTGAATTTCGGCTTTTCGTTGATTTCGAAGAAATCCTTATTTTCCGAGTCTGTTTTGTCTTCGTCGGAGTATAACGCCTGTAATTTTATACCCTCGTTCTTCGCTTTTTCGATGGCCTTTGCCATCTCGTAAAGGGCATCCACCGTCAGCAGGTCGTCATGATCGAGAAGACCCGTATAATCGCCGGTGCAAAAGGCAAGTCCTCCGTTGGTATTCTCCGAGATCCCCCCGTTTTCCGGAAGTTTCACATAGCGGATCCGGATGTCATCATAGGATCCGGCAATATTCTTGACCGTATCGGTCAAAGACGCGTCCGCAATGATAAGCTCCCACTTCGGATAGGTCTGTTCCCGTACGGAATCGATCATCTCCCGCAGATAGGTCTCCGGAGTTTCAAAGGCGGGCACAAGGATACTGAAGGCGGTGTGAAAGGAAAGCCCGTCCTCAAGCTGACGGAGCCGCTCCTCCTCCGATACGGGCACATAGGTATAAGGGGGAAGTTTTTTCTTCTCCCAAAGTCTTTCCCGGATGGCATAAAATGTCTCGACCGGTCCGTTTCTTTTCAGATAGTTCAGTGTTTTTCCTATGTTCCCGTTCATATCAGGATCCTGTCTCTTTCCGGTTTGCACCCCGGGCTGTTTATCCTGAAGCAGACCTCCGGTCAGGCTATCTTCTTTACCGCTTCCGTCAGATTCTCCAGTCTTTTTTCGCCGTCTTCAAGGGAAGTTCCCCGGACACCCATATAAAACTTGATCTTCGGTTCCGTTCCGGAAGGCCGGACGCAGCACCAGGCATCCTCTTCAAGGTCAAAATAGAGCACGTTCGATACCGGAAGATCCGTATCCTTTTCACTGCCGTCCGAAAGATCCAGGATCTTTCCCGTCTGATAATCCCGGAGAGAGAGCACCTTCAGGCCCCCGATCGTCCTGGGCGGATCCTTCCGGAGCTTTTCGAGGATCCCGCGGATCTTTTCCGCCCCGTCGATCCCCTTCAGGGTGATGGTATACTGGCCTTCCCGGTAGTAACCGTACTTTTCATACAGCGCGATCATCCGGTCCCAGAGGGTTTTCCCCTCTGCCTTCGCATGGCAGGCCGCCTCGCAAAGGCACATCACCGCGACCACGGCATCCTTGTCCCTCGCGTGGGTCCCCGCCAGGCATCCGTAGGATTCCTCAAGGCCGAAGACGTAATGATAAGTATCCTGCTCTTCGAAGAATTTGATCTGCTCCCCGATGTACTTAAAGCCCGTCAGCACTTCGATAAAGGTAAGCCCGTAGTCCTTCGCGACGGCCCTTGCCATATTCGTGGTAACGATGGTGGTAACAAGAGCCGGTGCCTCCGGCATGGTCTTTGTAAGAGTGCGCTCCCTCAGGATATAGTCCGCGATGACCATCCCGGACATATTGCCGGTAAAAGGCATATATTCACCCGTATTCCGGTCAAGGGCGTAGATCCCCAGCCGGTCCGCGTCCGGATCCGTGGCGAGCACAAGGTCCGCTCCCTTTTCCCGGGCCAGCTCAAGCGCAAGGGTAAAAGCCTTCGGATCCTCCGGATTCGGATAGGCAAGCGTCGTGAAATCCGGATCGGGCTCTTCCTGCTCAGGTACCACATACACCTTCGTGAACCCGAGTTCCGAAAGGATTCTTCGAACCGGCATGTTTCCGGCCCCGTGGAAGGGCGAATAGACGATCTTCAGTTCCTTCGCCTCTTTTTCGATCACTTCCGGATGGATGATCTGCTTTTTGAGTTCCTCCATATACCGGTCGTCGATCTCTTTTCCGATCACCAGATAAAGGCCTTTTCGGACCGCCTCGTCCCTGTCCATGGTCTTTGCGGCCTCGAAGCCGTCCACCGCCTTCACTTCCCGGATGATCTCGTCCGCGGTGGGAGAGGTCACCTGCGCGCCGTCCTCCCAGTAGACCTTGTAGCCGTTGTATTCCGGCGGATTATGGGAAGCCGTGATAACGATCCCCGCGGCCGCGTGAAGTTCTCTTAAGGCGAAAGAAAGCTCAGGTGTGGGGCGAAGGGCATCAAATACATAAGCCTTTATCCCGTTGGCATTGAGGCAAAGGGCCGCCACATCCGCGAATTCCGGGCTCATTCGCCGAGAATCAAAGGCGATCGCCACGCCTCTTCCTTCCATTCCCTTCTTCCTGATATACTCCGCAAGTCCCTGGGTGGCTTTTCTCACGGTATAGATATTCATCCGGTTCGTTCCGGCGCCCAGCACGCCGCGGAGGCCTCCCGTCCCGAATTCCAGTTCCCGGTAGAAACGGTCTTCGATCTCCCTTTCATCTCCCTCGATGGATCTTAATTCCGCTTTGGTATCTTCATCAAAAAGGGGAGACGAAAGCCAGTGTTCATAGTTTTCACGATAATTCATCAGATTTCTCCTTCCTCGGGCAGTTTCAGCGAAAAGTCGCTCCTGTCCAGCGAAAAATTCGGATTGTAATACGGATCGCCCGCATCGAGCACTGCCTTCCATTTCTTCCGGAAATACTCCGATTCCCGGTTATATCGCTCCGCGTTTTCCCCGGAAAGATCCGTCCCCCGGGATGCCGATTCATAATGATAAAGCTCCGCGAATGGCGTAAATACGTTCAGATATCCGAGTTCCCGGAGCCGCAGGCAGAAATCCACATCATTGAGCGAGACCGCGAAGTCCTCCCCGAGACCGCCCGCCTCTTCGAAAAGGCTTCGTTTCACCATCAGGCAGGCGCCCGTCACTGCGGATACGTCCTGGGCATAGCAGAGCCGCCCCATATAGCCCAGGTTTTCCCTGTGCTGGCGGTAATGGGAATGTCCCGCCGTCCTGTGTGCTCCGAGTCCCAGTACCACGCCCGCATGCTGGATCGTCTTGTCCGGATAATATAACTTCGCGCCGACACAGGCCACATCCTTTCTTTGGGCATACATCAGCATTTCCTCGATCCAGTTGACCGTGATGACCTCCGTATCGTTGTTAAGGAGGAGCAGATACTCCCCTGTGGCGGCCTTTGCCCCGAAATTGTTCACCTTCGAATAGTTAAAGGGTTCCTTCTTTCCGGAAGATCCGTCTTCTTCCGGCTTATAGGTAACGATCGTTATTTTATCATTTTCCGAAAGCTGCTTATAGTACTCAAAAATCTTTTCCTCTCTGCTGTTGTTCTCCACGATGACGATCTCGAAATTGTCATAGGTGGACTTCTCCAGGATTGACGTAACGCAGCGGGAAAGATCCTCGAAATGATCCCGGTTCGGGATGATGATCGAGACCTTCGGGTTCCCTTCGATCTCATAGCGGATCTTGAAGATCGTCTCAAATGCCCTTGTGGATGTGATCCTGAAATGCTTATAGCCGTGCCTTCGAAGATGGTCCGCCACGGCACCCCTTGCCGCCTCGATGGCATAGGGCTTCGCCTCGATGTTGGAGGCCGTGCTCCCTTCATGGCAGCGCCAGTAGTACATAAGCCGCGGGATATGCACGATCTTTTTTGCCCGGTCCGTAAGACGCAGGATCATATCATGGTCCTGGCTCCCGTCAAACTGCGGGCGGAAGAGCTCGGTTCCGTCAAGGAGTTCCTTTTTAAAGACACTGAAATGGCAGATATAATTGTTCGCCCTCAGATTGTCGATGGCATAATCCGGCTTGAAATGCATGGTCAGCATCCGGTTGATATCCCCGGAGCGGAAGGTGGTCTCGTCACAGTAAAGATAATCCGCCCCCTGCTCGTTGATCGCCTTTACATACTCATAGAGCACGGAAGGATGCAGCACATCATCATGGTCAAAGAGTCCGATGTATTCGCCGGTCGCAAGGGTCAGACACTCGTTCGTATTCCCCGAGATCCCGCGGTTTTCCGCAAGCTTCTTGTATACGATGCGGGAAGCGCCCCGCTTTGCTTCTTCCTTTTCGATATATTCCCGGACGATCCTTCCCACTTCGGGATGGGCATCGTCCGAGCCGTCCGCGAGGCAGAGTTCCCAGTTTCCGTAGGTCTGGGCAAGAACGGAGTCCGTCATCTCCCGCAAAAAGGGCTCCGGTGTATTATAAAGGGGAACCAGGATGCTGATCTTCGGCATGACCGGAAATACGGCTTTGCTCTCGATCTTCCTTTGCTCCTCATCCGGGAAGCTTTCGGTCCCGAAATGCGCCATCGCCTTCTTTTCCCTCTTTTTCTGAGCGATCTTCCGGAAAACGCCGCCGACGGAGCCCTGGTTCCGGATCCGGTTCACCTGACGGATGCAGAAATGCATCGTGACGCGCAAAGGCTTCGAGGCCTTCCAGAGCGGATTGTTCCTGATCCTGTCAAGGCGGAACTTAAGATCATCCGTTTCCGCCTCAAGCTCCGCGACCCGCCCCGCGAGATCCGCGCACTTTAAATGTTCTTCCTCATACAGTTCCCGATAATCCATTCGGTACTACCTCCAGTGTCCAGCTGCTCCGGTTATAGAGCCGCTGTTTCGAAGTCCGGTCCTTCATATACATTCCGAAACGGTAGGTCCCCGGGGGCACCGCATCCGGCTTCATCTTTGCCGTGAATCCGGCAAGTTCCGCGTTCACCTGATCCGGAATGTTCTTCGCGATGTCGGGACGGTATCCCGATTCCGTCTCAACCCCGTAAAACCGCCCCGTTTCAAGGTTTTCCAGGAAAAGTGTCTTTTCGTAGCAGGCGTTATCTGATCCCGTCACAAAGGTGTACCCCTGGAAATAATACCCTAAATCCTGATTTAGTGCTTCGGAATCCTCTCCGCGGTATTTTTCTCTCGTCACTCCGTATTTCCATTTGAAAAGATCCATTGCGCCTTCCATTCCGACCCTGACGCACTTATCATAACGTGCGCTATTTATTTTCGCCGTTATGTCGGAAACCCGCGCCCAGGGCGCATCCAGCCGTATCCGGTAGTGATCGGCCGGCAGATATTCCGTCTCCAGCATATCGGTGGTGAGGTTCGGATTGTAGAAAGGATCCCTTCCGTATAACGACTGATGTTTCTCGTATAAAAGATCCTTCTCCCGGTTTAATCTGGATTGTTTTGCCGTATCCTCGGAATCGTTCCCCCTGCTCAGGGATTCATGGTGGAAAAGGGTCACATCGTTCCTCTGGATATTGTAATAGCCGGCTTCATAGATCCGGAAGCAAAGGTCCACATCATTGAAAGCCACGGCCAGCGCTTCATCAAAGCCGCCCGCTTCCCGAAAGACGCTCCTTCGGACCATAAGACAGGCACCGGTCACTCCCATCATATCGTGTACGAAACGGTTCCTTCCGTAATAATGATCCTCGGAATCCGAAAGAAACTGCAGCTTGTGGGCGGGGCCGATCCTGAGGTTCGTGATCCCCGCATGCTGGATCCTGTCGGAATCCGGATAAAGGAGCTTTGCCCCCACCGCGCCCGCATAGGGGAGGGAGGCTTTCCGGAGGAGTTTTTCCAGCCAGTCCTTTTCCAGGATCTCCATGTCGTCATTCAGAAAAAGAAAGTAATCTCCCTTTGCCTCTTCGGCTCCCCGGTTGCACATCCGGGAGAAGTTGAATTCCGTTTCTTCATATATATAGGAAGTCCAGGGAAAGGTTTCAAGGATCATTTCGTATTTTTTCCGGTTATCTTCAGTGCTCCCGTTGTCGACGAGGATGACCTCCATATTGCACCCGGGCGGAATCCTCGTGTTCAGGCGCAAAGTCTTAAGGCATCTTGAAAAGATCTCCGGATGGTCCTTTGAGGGAATGATCACGGAGATACCGCCGGGAGAAAGGGGGTCCTTCCGGTTCCGGAAGATCCCGAGATCCCTGATCTTCGGATATCCTTCCTCTGCGGAATGGAAAAGGATCTCCGGAATATGCCTTACAACGGGGCAGGGTCTGTCGATCCCCTTATGCTTTCCGAAGGCTCCCGAAGTCCGGAGGATCCAGCCGGTAAGCATGTAAAGGATCCGGATGCCCTCTTCTTCTTTTGAAACCGCCGGGCCGCTTTCGGAAGAGCCAGGGCCGGATGAATCCTTCAAAGAGGTGCCGGCGTCCTGTTCCTTCATCTCCGGGATCAGGGGCTCAAGCTCCGTAAATGCTTCAAGCAGGGCATCCGTGCGGATGGCGCAAAGGGCACCGAAATAGAAGCAGGAAAGAAAATCCTCCGGGGCCCAGTCAGGCTTAAACCAGGGTTTTTTTCTGACACCCCCGTTATCCATAACATCTTCATCCCCGTAAATCAGGATTAAATCATCCTCATCCATAAAGGCCGAATGGATCTTCCGAAGAGCCGTTTCGCTCAGATCGCCCTCATAATTGACAACGATCAGCGCCCCGGGTGCCTCCGCTCCGTCCCGGATGGCGGAAAGAACTTTTGTGAGCAGATTTGCGCTGCATACAAGATATTGTGTCTGACAGTTTTTCGGATCAATATCTGTGATTATCTCAAATAATTTACATAACGATTCCGTTTTTGCAAGTTCGCCGTCATTTTTATTTCCAGAGGTTGCATATGATAAAAAAGGGGACTCATTTGTCAGACTTTTCACTTCAGTTCGAAAGTGATCACTTTGCAATTTCCGTTCCGATTCCAAGTTGCGGATCCATATGTTGTAGTCCGTTTTCTTGGACTCTAACTCAAAACGGTACTTTTTGACCGCATTTCCAACCAGTAGTTGTTTAATTTTCTTTTTCAGGGAAGTCACCTTCGTTTTCCTCGAAATGAAAAGTTAAATCGAAAATATAGGTTTCCGCTTATCGGAAAAACCGTTTCCCGGAACCGGAAAGTTCACGGGCGGTCTCTGCCGACAGAGGATAGAGCTCCAGCTTCAGCACAAGTTCGTTTTCGCCTTTTACGGGCAGTCCCTTGAGGTCGATCCCGATATTCGGATCCTCCGTATCAAAAACAAGAAGGTCCTGTCCGATCCTTACCCCGTTTATCGAAAGGTTCCGCTTCAGTCCGCGGATATCCTGACCGTTCAGCATAAGCTCCGTGATACGCACAAGGCATCTTCGGTCCGCGGGATCGATCCTTAAGGCGCGCACGTTTCCGTCAAAGGCGATCTTCGTGTCGATCCTCACATCATCCGAATAAACATCCGGAAGATAGCGGGAATTCTCCTCCGAGAATCCGGTGCCTTCGTCATAATAGAGCTGGATCCTCTGATCGAGGATCTTCGTCAGCCGTTCCCGGAAGAGTTCCTTCACGTCGATGGCATAGGTGCCCATATCGGAAAGAAGTTCCCCGAGAGCTTTATGATGGGATGTCACTTCATGCTGGAATTCCAGTTCCCTTTCCCGGTATTCCTCCGCTTCCTTCGGGCTGATCCCGATCCCGGAAAGAAGGTCCTCCGCATCCAGGGCATTCCTTTTCTCATCGGCAAGGAGATAGCAGTAGAGTCCCCGGAACGCCACCTGTTTCGGGTCGATCCTCTCATCCATCACCCATTCGTAGTCGATGATGGTCCATTCATCCCCCCGGATCAGGATATTCGAAAAGATCAGATCGTAATCCGTGATCTTCGGGCCCTTTTCCCCGCAGCCGTATGATACAAGTTCGAAATACCGCCGGAAATACTCCCGGAAACGCTCTTTATCGCCTCTTTTCAGGCAGTCGTCCAGGATCTCCTCAAGGGTAATGCCGGGAACGTATTCGAGCACCGCCTCCGGAATTCCGTCCTTCTCCTCGATCCTGCAGGCATTTACCCGGAAGGGGCTGCCTTCGTATTTTTCGGTAAGCCGGGCGCAGTAGTCCGAAATCTCGCGGATATGGCTTCCGGCTTCCGGACAGGAAGGAGTCTTTCTCACCTCTTTTTCGCCGTTACGAAGCTCTATGGTCGTCCGGATCGCCCGTTCTCTTCTCCTGTCATTGGAATATTTCGCGTAGATCACGGGGATCTCTTCACCCGTTATCACAAGATAGGAATTGGAAAAAAGCGGAAAGGCACCCTCTTCCAGAACCTCGTCAAAGACCAGATCCTCGCGGAAGGTCAGCATCCGGTTCCGGTCGAAATTCCGGATATTCTCCGTAAGTTCTCCCTTCCCCGGGAGACGGTCGTCCGAAAAGACAAGATGGGGTAATTTGTAATCCGGATAGGGATAGTAAAAGCGGTACCGGTCGATCCCGGCGCTCTTAAGGAGCTTCTCAAGCCCGTTCCTTGTAAAGGTGCGGGCGCTCCCTCCCTCCGGATAGCCCTCTATGGATGAATAAAAGGTTCCGACGTGGTCTTCCGCCGCTCCGGCGAAGTATTTCAGCCCGAACCTGTTCTCGATCGCAACGACAAGATGCCCGTCTTTCGCAAGATGGCGTTTGATGATCTTAAGGAAATCCTCATAGGGCCTCTCGCTTCCGATATAGCTCGAGGCGTACTCGAACACCCCGATGAGGCAGATCCAGTCAAAATCCGCCGGAAGATCCGGCTCGATCTCACTGAAATTACCCACATGGATCTCGATATTGTCCCGGTCCTGATTGCGGTAGGCATTGATCCTGCTCCTTTTTTCGGAAAGATCCACACAGGTCACGCTTCCGCCCATTTCCGAGAGCTTATCCGTGATGGCACCGCAGCCGGAGCCGATCTCAAGAACCCGGTCCGTTTTCCTGATCGGAAGAAAATCCACGATGTTTGCGCGGAGTTCCGAAAGATGATAGAGGATGGGCCAGCTCTTTGCCTCATCGATCACCGAGGGAAATTCCACCCGGGACTTGTTTTTTACGATGGAAAGGAGTTCATCCTCAATGGTCCCGTCGGAATAAAGGTCTTTTCCGCCGTAGTGCCGGTAGGAAAGCTTCACCTTCCCGATCTCGGGCTCAAGGCGGTTTATAAGTTCCTCTTCCGTTAAGTGAATCGGTGTATAATTCATAGATCCTCCACCAGAATCTTCGCGTTCAGGTCATAGTAGCCGATGGGATTCTTATCCGAGATCACGGTCATGTTCATCACATCATACAGACGGTGATATACGGTGAATTCCTCATTTTCATAGCCGGTGACGCCCAGAGAGATCAGATAGTCTCCTCCGTGAAGATCGATCTTCTGCTCAAATACGATATGCTTCTTCTCCCCCTTATTCACGCTCTTTAAGAAGGACTTTTCGAACATCGTATTCGTGCCCGTGATCTCCACGCCCTTCACGTTCTTGATGGACATCGCGAAGATCGGGGAGGCGATGTCTTCCCTGAATTCCACCGTCATATGGATCCGGCAGCTGTCGCCTTTTATAATGGCGCTCACCCGGTTTCCCTTGAGATCCTCCATATAGCAGTCCGTGATCAGGGCCTTTTTCGTCCCGTACTCCAGAAGCTCCGGATTCACCGCGTTCGCGTTCACGCTGCCCGGGGTGTCCGCGCTTCCCGTTCCCGTGGACAGCGAAGATACGGATGAGATATCCACGTCATTCACGCCGCTGTCGATCTCGGGTAGCGGATACTGGCCCACAAGCACGCGCTTGTAGGCATCGATCATCTCTTTCGGACTCCCCTCACCCAGTTTGATCCCCTGATTAAGGAGCACCACCCGGTCACAGTATTTGCTGATGCTTGAAAGGTCATGGCTCACAAAGACGATCGTCTTTCCCATTTCCTTGAATTCTTCGAATTTATGATAGCATTTGGCCTGAAAGAACACATCACCCACGGAAAGAGCCTCATCTACGATCAGGATTTCGGGGTCGATGTTGATGGCCACCGCGAAGGCGAGCCGGACGAACATTCCGGAGGAATAGGTCTTTACCGGCTGGTTCACATACTCCCCGATATCCGCGAATTCCAGGATCGCCGGGAGCCGTTCCGCGATCTCCTTCTGGGAAAAGCCCATCATCGTCCCGTTGAGATAGACATTCTCGATGCCGTTGTATTCCATATTAAAGCCGGCGCCCAGTTCAAGGAGGGCCGAGATCCGGCCGTCCACCGTCACTTCGCCAGAAGTCGGATTGAGAACCCCCGTGATGATCTTCAGGATCGTGGATTTCCCGGATCCGTTGGTCCCGATGATTCCCACGGTCTCTCCGCGGCAGATCGTAAGATCCACGCCCTTTAAAGCACTGTGCTCCTTGTAGCGCTTTTTTCCGCGGCCGAAACCGAGAGCCTCCTTCAGCCGGTCCTTCGGCCGGTCGTAGAGGCGGTAGGTCTTTACCAGATTCTTCACTTGGATCGCGATCTCACGTTCCTTCATAATCACAACACATCCGCAAAATGTACTTTCAGCCGCTTAAAGATCAGAGTCCCCACGAGGAACAGTGTCACCGTAAAGATCCAGAAATAGGTGGAGCTGTAAAAATGCTGGAAAAACCAGTGATCCCCGTAGATCGCGTCCCGGTAGCCGTTCACGATATAGACCAGCGGATTCAGCTTGAAGAGCGTGATCAGTCTGTCATCATGAATAAAGCCCAGGTCCCAGAGGATGGGCGTGGCCCACATTCCCACCTGAAGCACGATCCCGATGATCTGCCCCAGATCCCGGAAAAAGACTACGATGGCACAGGTACTGTAGCTTAAGGCCAGCACCAGGACAAAGGTACAGAAACTGTAATAAACGATCTGGATCGTATAAACCGTAGGAAGGAAGTCGTAAAAAGAGGCCAGGACGAGAAGGACCAGGACGAAAAAGGCATGGATGAAGGTGGCCGCGATCAGCTTGATGATCGGAAGAATACTGATCTTGAATACCACCTTTTTCACAAGGTAGCTGTATTCCAGAAGCGCGTTCGTCCCGTTCGTAAGCGCTTCCGAGAAATAGAACCAGGGAACCAGTCCGGCCGTCAGATGGAGAACATAGGGAATGCTCGCGCCTTCGTTCCCCATCCTTGACTGGGCATCAAAGACCAGATCAAAGACGATGAAATACATGAGAACGGTGATGACCGGCTGAATGAGCGCCCAGAGGAAGCCGAGATAGGAACCGGCGTAACGCTTTTTGAAATCATTCTTCGCAAGCTTCCAGATGAGCTCCCTGGACTGAAAAAGCTCCCGGGGGATGATGAAGATCCGGTCGTAAAAGAAGCCGAAGATCAGGCAGGCCACGCCAAGCAGCAGGCAGGCGCAGATCTTCTTCAGCCGCTCCGTCGCTGGATCCGAAGCCAGCGGGTTCCTGTGAAACACAAGGGCGCAGGCCACCGCGGCACAGAATACATAGAAAAGCACGATCACGACCGCTTTCCTGCTGATCCGGTGTTTGTTCTTTTCCGTCTCCTTTGTTTTCTCCATCAATCCTCTGAAATACGTTTCTGAAATTATATCTTAATTTAATATCCGAGGTAGCTTATGTTCATGTCCACCCGTCCGCCGATACCGCTTACGGAACCGTTCGACGAATACTGCCACATATCATAGCGTGTCCTTGTATAGGTGGGAACCGCCGCATACTGGGCCAGCCAGAGCTTGAACCCGGTAAGGCTCGGCGTATTGATGTTGTTGCTGAACCAGCTTTTGTTCGCGTATACCCCGGCTTTGTAGCCCGAATTCTGGATCGTCTTGCAGAAAGCCTGGCATACGGCGGTACGTGTGTCCACGGATACACTGTCTCCCCGGCCGCCGCTTCCTTCCACGTCAAGATAGACGGGATAGGAGATGTTGTAGCCGCCAATCAGCGAAAGCACCATGGAAGCCTCCTCTACCGCCTCAACTTCGTTGACTGCCTGGGAGAAGAAGTAGATCCCGACCTTCAGTCCGGCGTCCTGCGCCCCCTTGATGTTCGTATGGAACATAGGATCCACGACAAGTGCACCGGTCTTGGAGCCCCGGTAGCCGCAGCGGATGATCACGAAGGATACCCCGCTGTTCTTTACCGCACCCCAGTCGATGGAGCCGTTCCATTTGGAAACGTCGATCCCCAGCACGCCCGAACTGCTGCTCAGGCGTCCGTCGGCATCAAAGACATATTTCGCTCCCTGAATGACCTGTTCGCCGGTCACGGGTTTCCCTTCCTTATTGAAATAGTAGCGGTAGCCGTCCAGTACCTGCCAGCCGGTATAGCGGTATTCACCGCTCGTTATCTTTTTAAAGAACTTCAGTGTCTTGTCATAATAATCCGCGTAGACCGCCTTCCGGTAGCCGGCATCGTCCTTTACATAGAGTTCCGCCCCGTCCGTGGTCTTGAGGATGCTTGTTCTGTCCTCCTTCGCCTTCGCCGCGCCGCTTTTCGCCGTAGGTGTCACGGTAGGTGTCACGGTAGGTGTCACGGAGGGAGTTACGGAAGGGGTCACGGTGGGAGTCGCCTCCGTGTCCTTCGGTGTCTCCGTGGGCTCCGAAGTGGGTGTCTTCGTCGGGGTCGCGTCCTCCGTGATCGGATCGTCCGGCTCGGCGGTAGGGGTCTTCGTCGGAATACCCTCCGGAGTCGGTTCGTCATCCGGCTCGTCGGTAGGCTCAGGAGCCGGAGTCTCCGTTGCTTCGGGGGTGGGATCCGGTTCGTCTTCCGGAGTGGGCGTTGCCGTTGCCTCGGGAGTCGGATCCGGTTCCGGATCGTCCGCGGGGTCATCGCCGGGATCGTCCGGATCGTCCGGATCATCCGGGTCATGTTTTTTCCCCAGGAGTTTCATGCCCAGAAATGCAGTTTTCCCCGGATCGGCGATCTTGTCCCTCGGGACCTCCTGATATTCCTCCCGTTCGGTGCCCTCCACGATGGTCTTCGTGGATTCCACATATTCCACGGTATCCTGAAGTTCGGATTCCGTTTCCGTCTTCTGCTGGGTATCCTCTACCGCGGCATTGATCTCCTTTTCGGTCTTGATCTCGTCCTTGATCTCCACCTTTTTATACTCGATCGTCCCTTTGACATTGATGGAAATCGCGTCTTTCGAAAAACTGTAATCTCCGTCTTCGGGCCCCTTCAGGGCCACCTGGTACTTGCCGGCGGCAAGATCCGTCAGATAGATGATCCCGTCCAGATCATTGTCCGTTTTCGCGGAAGCTTTTCCGTTCGGATCCGTGATCTCCACCTCGAACTCGATCCCGCTGATCAGCTTTCCGAGTTCATTGTCCACGATCTTGATCTTCAGATCCTTCTGGATCGAGGTCAGGTTCATTACGGCGACCTTTTTGCGGTTTTCGTCCACGATCACCTTTTCGTCCGTCTCTTCCGCTTCCCGTATCTCCTCTTCCACGACTTCGGCCACCATGCTCTTTTTCGTTTCGGCCATGGCAAGCAGCCCGCTTTCGCCGATCACGTTCATCTGCGCCATATCGGTGCCCACATCCGCCATCAGCTCATACTGCTTCTGCTTCCCCATTTTTCCGAAGAAAAAGATCAGGAGCACGACGAAAAGCCCCGCCGCCAGGATCCCTCCGAAAAGGATCGCGTAATCGGCGGGTGTCCTCCGGGACATCCAGTCCGAAAAGCCTGCGGATCCTCTGCGGGAAGAGGCATACTCCTCGTAGTCATCCTCTTCGTCGTCCGCGAAGGTCTCATCGTCCTCATAATCGTCAAAGTCGTCGAAATCATCGGAAGCCTTTTCCGCTATCGTAAGATTCCCGATGTATTCCTCATCCGGGGCGTCGTCATACTCATCATCGTCGTACTCTTCATCATCGTACCCGTCGTCGTACTCTTCATCATCGTACTCGTCGTCGTGCACGTCGTCGTCGTACTCTTCATCATCGTACTCGTCGTCGTACCGATCCACTCCGTAGAGTTCATCGTCATCCTCCTCATCAAAGGGGGCGCCGTCCTCATCGTCGTAGAATCTTAAGGTATCCCATCCGGCGGTATCCCGGAGCTTTTTCTCTTCTTCCTTTCGGTTCCTTTTCATCATAACTCTTCCGGTTTCCTTATGCGGTCATTCGTTCTGTAAACGGTTTATTATACCATAGAATAAACGATTATGCCACCGATGATGAGGGCAATGCCGAGGCCCTTCCTCGCGGTGATGCTTTCCTTGAAAAAGATCCTCGAAAGCAGCATCACGATGATATACCCCATGGATTCCAGCACCGGAACCGCCGCAAAATTCTCGAAGCCCTTATAGGCGATCATGGTAAGAAAGAGGGAGATGAACATCATCCCGTATCCCACGATCACCAGAACATTGAGATATTCCCGGATCCTGTTCGGATATTCCTTTTCGGAGCTCTTTTTAAGGAGGATCTGGGAGAAGGAGGCTATGAACTGGGAAAGGATCATCAAAAGGATATAGGGGTTCATGCGTTCACCTCCCCATCTTCCGTCTCCGGGGCACTGCCGTCATCTTTAAGAGCCGGCCCGTCCCCGTCCTTCTTTCCTCCGGAATTCAGCACATAGATTCCGGCCATCACGATGGCGATCCCGATCACGTGATTCGGCTTTATCCTGTCGTGAAAGAGCACCAGGGACCAGATGAGAGCCCAGAGCAGGCAGACCGCCTTGTTCGCGTAGGCTACGGTAAGTTCAAAATGCTTGATGACCTGCTGCCAGAGAAGGGCATAGATCCCGAGCACCACAACGATCAGCCCGTAGAAAAGGAGAAATCTTACGCTCAGGGGATCGCTCGCGGAGGAGTATTTACTCAAAACGCTGGTAAGGCTGTAGAGGAAAAATACGAATTCCAGCATCAGCCAGGCCTTCAGATCTGCTTTCTTTTTCATATGAGGTTCCTTTCCTTATTTGTTCGAAGCGGCCGTGTATTCTGCCGGCCGTACAGTTCCCGCCGGCCGAAGCCCGGTCAGCCGCCGTGGTATTCCCTTAGTTTTTCGTTCAGCGTATCAAAATCATATTCCGCGATCATTCCCCGTAGTTTTTCGATGTATCCTTTCATATCCGTCCCGTCATCCGGAGCCCTCCCGGAGCCGCTCTTTCCGATCACATCCGTACCGTCAGAGAAGCACTCTGCCATATAGCGGTTATAGCGGGGATGATAATGGGTATAATCCGCGTAATTGTTGAGATCCGTAACGATCTTCTCCTCTGCCGGGAAAAAGTACATGGTCACATTCTCATATCCGTTCAGCTTCCTTTCCGCCGTTTCATAGGCGCGGATCGTGGCTTCCAGATGGTTTTCCGTAAGAACATTGTCCCAGAAGAGGATGCTGTAGGGCGGGAAAAAGATCACGAATTCCGTCTCCGGATGGGCTTCTATAAAGGGGATAATGTTCACATCCAGATTTTTCTCAATGGGAAGGACAAATTCCTCCGGGTCCATTTTGGTCTCGTTGGCGGCAGGCATCTCGTGCCCCTTAAGCACCCATTCTTCCGAATAATACTCATCCGTCCACCAGCTTGCGTACACATGGGAAAGGTTCGTGGGCTCGGGGTCCGCGACGGGTCTTAACACATAATCAAGAAGCACGTCCTTATTAAGAAGGTAGCTGACATCGTTGAAGGGATTCCGGTCATAAAGGTACTCCGGAAGAGGATATTTCGTCTCCTCAACGTCTCCGGAATAAGTCACTATGTCGAGACCGAGAAAGACCTTTTTTATCCTTCGTTCCTGCCCGTCCTTCCGGGAGGCGAAGATCTTTTCCATGATATTCGAAATATCCTTCGGATAAGCGCTGGAATAGGAAAGTTTCAGGGTCTTCAGCCCCATCAGATCCCGGAAATCATCCGTTTCGAAGTTCACGGTCATGGAGGAACCGAGGATCACGCTGTCATAGTCCATATGTTCCGCCATTCCCGGGTTCTGGGTCAGCTGATTATCCACGATGTAGGGAAAATTCTCAAGCGGCCCGTGGTAATGAAAAAAGGGATCCACATACGCAATAACGGCGGCGCAGAGAACAAACGCGGTAAGGCAGGCCGCAAAGGATATCAGTATGCAGTTCCGGATCTTTTTTTCATTCATTCGGACACCCCGGTCAGAAGTTTACATACAGATAAGTCTGCACACCGGTCATCGAAAGCACTCCCCAGATCATCAGCAGGGTCATAAGGAAGGTATTTCCGGCACCGATCCTGCAGGTCTTCGCGTAGTCGTCCGCGGTCTTTTTCCGGAAAACGAGGATCGTCATAAAAAGAAGCAGCAGTGCCATCGGGACATACTGCCCGAAGGAAAGCCGGTCGATCCTAAGAAGCTTCAGGGCATACCAGAGTTCCGGGATCTGAAAACATTTTGCCAGGTTATAATTAAACCGCGGGAACCAGAACTGTCCCATATCCGAGAAAAGATGAAGGGCATCCTTCGCGGAAGGCGCCCGGAAAAAGACCCAGGCCGCGTTCACATAGAGGAAGGTAAATGCGGTCTTTATGATCGTTCCGGCGCCAGGGAGGCCTTCCTCCTCCGGAAGCTTTCCGCTTCTTTCCGGACTCTTCTCCTTTTTCTTCGGATTTCCGAATCCGATAAGCCGGAGAAGGGCGAAGGCTATGCCGTGCATCATTCCCCAGATCAGGAAATTCCACCCGCTCCCGTGCCAGAGTCCGCTCAGGAAAAAGATGATCAGGATATTGAGGATGGTCCTCCCCTTTCCCTTTCTGCTCCCGCCCAGAGGGATATATACATATTTTGTAAAGAAGCCCGTGAGCGTGATGTGCCAGCGCTTCCAGAAATCGATGATGTTCCGTGCACGGTAGGGGGAGCGGAAATTAAGGGGAAGGGAGAATCCGAAGACCGCCGCCGCGGCGGAGGCCATGTCGCAGTATCCGGAAAAGTCAAAATAGAGCTGCAGCGTATAGGAAAGCATTACTATGAGCGCTTCTCCGGTATGCAGCGCGTTAAGATTCGTAAAACCGAAATCCACGGCAGCCCCCAGGGTATCCGCGAGGATCACCTTTTTAAAGAGCCCGAAGGAAAAGAGAAGAAGGCTGCGGTACAGCGTTTCAAAGGAAAGAGAGCTCCCGCCCTCTTTTTGCGAAAGCATCTCATAAGGCGCCGCGATGGGACCCTGAAGGAGCTTCGGAAAGAAGGTCATATAAAGGAGGTGCTCCCTGAGGGACAGCGCCTTTATCCCCTCCTTTTCCGGCATCCCTCCTTCGCGGAAGCATTCCGTAAGGAGCATGATCCCGCAGAAGGTGTAAAAGCTGATCCCGGGAGCCTCTATCTTAAATCCTGATATAATAAACAGACGTCCGAAATACTTAAAAAGGATCAGAATAAGAAGCTCCGTCACAATCCCGGCCGTCAGAATGGCGCCGGCCGCTTTCCTGTTGTTTTCGCGGTTTTTCAGGATCCCGGCAGCAAAAAGCCGGTTAAGGAAGAGTTCGAAAAGGAAGACCGCAAGCCCCGTAAGAGAGACCGATCCGTAAAAGATCAGGGAAGCAAAGATCAGAAACCATAAGGATGCTCCCGTATGTCCCTTCTTCCGGAGTTTCCAATAAATAACGGCCGTTACCGGCATGAATATGAACAGAAACAGGTAGGAATTAAAAGTCATTTTCGTAATACCTGTCGATCTCTTTTATTTTCTCCGTGATCACCGGATCCCGATAGATCTTATGATCATCGATGGTCGTAAGATAAATGAGCCCCGCCTCCTCCGGATCCCTGTCCGTAAGCTTCGCGGCATAGAGCAGAATATATTCCACATCGAATTCCCGCGAAACCTTCAGCAGTTCGTCCACATCGATCACGGGGGCCTTTTCGAAGGCCTCATAGACCGGATGATAATAGTTCAGCGCCGGATTGAACATATCCCGCCCGTAGGGCATAAGGATGTTCGCGTCATACTGACGGATCGAGGTGACCGTCGTGGAGGAGGGAAGCACCGTGATCCGCTTATGGCCGTCGATGCTCCTCAAATAATCCACGATCTTAACGGTGGTCTGCGGAAGCCCGTAGATGTTCTCCGACGGGTAAAGGACCGGCGAAGATCCGATAAAGCGGCCGGAAAGAACGATCAGGGCGACCGATATAATAACAACTGCTATTTTAAGTTTCGCCCCTCCCTCTCCGGCAAGCTTCGCCATGGCGTAGGCGGCAAGGATCCCGAAGGGAATGATCCAGAGGATCCGGTAATAGATCGAGGTGTCGAGTCCGGCCTTTCCGTAGGCATAAAGCGTCAGCGGACAGAGAAACAAAAGCCCCGCAGCCACCGGGAAGGCCAGGAAAAGAAGCCGCTTTGCCGGGTCCTTTTCCATCCGGAAAAGGACGAGAAAGGCCGCCGCGGAGAGCCCGAAAAAGGGCTTCATCCCCGAATAGGCTTTCAGCGCTTTTAAAATGTCGATCATCAGTTCCTTCATATCATTTCCGGTTCAGTTCACAAGGTAGATCATCACATAAAGGAGTCCGGGCACGCAGCTTGAAAGGAAGATCATAAACTCCCGGATCCTTTTCCTCCATATCGCAAAGAGGGCTCCCGCGATCATGACGGCCATCATGGAAAGAAGTACCGCCAGGGAGCTTGCCGCTCCGGAAGCCAGCACAAGGAGCGAAAGAAAGACATGTCCGGCCGCTTTTTTCTCCGATGCCTCCCGGTTCCGGTACAGCCAGAGGAATATCCACAGGATCGCGGGAAAAATGAAATTCCCCGCGAAGGACTTGCCCTGCCAGGTCCTGGTATAGAAGAATGTCTCCGACGTATAGAGGGACACATGTCCGAAGAGCCGCCAGAGGTTCATAAAAAGCAGGAAGAGGAGCCTCTGTTCCCGGTTTTCCGGAAAAAGCAGAAGCGAGATCTCATAAAGGAGCATATAGGAAAGAGGGATCAGGATGAGCGGCACGACCCTGTGGGCGATGATCACGGAATGGATCCCGGAAACGGTGGAGATCACAGCCTCCCATATGGGAAAGAGCGCCATCCCGTGCCGCATGTCCACCGGCACGGTACGTCCGGTACCCGCATCGATCCGATAAAGCGTTCCGAATTCCTGGGCGGAAAGCGCCTGGGCATTGTAATAAAAGTCATCCACATCATTGGAGGAAAAATAAAAGCTCATGAAAAGCTGAAAGCCGATGAGGAGCAGAAGCAGAAGAAGCAGGAGCTTCTCACCGCCGGAAAACTTCAAAAATGCGGCCTTCCCCCTTGCGGGGAGCTTTTTCGGAAGAAGTCCCGAGAACCCGAAGGACGGATCTTTCGCGGAAAGCCCCGCACTCCTTTCATGCCCCGCCTCCGAAAAGGCACCGAGGATCCCGGCCGCTCCCGCCGCAAAGGCCGCCGTCCCGAAGAAGAGGGCCAGGATCGTGTACCCGTCATAGACAAAGGTGAGCACACAGGGGATCCCCGTGACTTCAAGCAGTGAGAATACGAGGACATAGCCCAGGATCATCACCGCGGAAGGTCTGAAAAGATCCTTCACCGATGCTTCCTTCTTCCGGAAAAGGAAGAGCAGAAACAGTCCCGCGCCGTAGGGCAGGACAAGAAGCATCAGGATGAGCAGTACCACCTTAAGAATGATCATGTTAAAGAGTATAACACAGACCGTTAAAAAATAACACCCATAATTTTAATATCCGATCTCCTTCAGGATCATGTCGAGAACGGCGGCATCCCGGATGGAAAAGTCGGACGTAACATACGGCTTTTCGCCGTCTTCGATGCAGCGCCCGAGCTGTTCGACCTCAAGGGAGTAATTCTGTCTTGCGCTCACCCTGCGTACGGTCGCCCCCTCGTCCGTCACGACCGTATAGGAGAGTTCTCCCGCCTGATTGTACTCAACGTCGGAGCGGATATAGCCCTTCGTTCCGTGAACGTAGAGCCGGTCCATTCTTCCGTAATGCCCCTGATCAAAGATCATCCCCACCTCAAAGGAGGCTCTTTTTCCTCCGGGGAATTTCAGAAGCGCCGAGGTAAAAAGATCCACATCAAGTTCACTGAATTCCGCCTTCGCGATGACCTTTTCCGGCATCATGTCATAAAGAGAAAGGATCATGGAGGTACAGTAGCAGCCGAGGTCATACACGGCTCCGCCGCCCATTTCCTTATGAAGGCGGATATCATCCCTTACATATCCCTGACCGACAAATGCCGTGCCGATATAATCCACCTCTCCGATGATCCCGCTTTGGATCTCTTTCTTCAGGGAGGGAACATAAGGGCTGTGAAGATAGGCGAAGGCCTCCATCAGATGCACGCCGTTTTTCTTCGCGGCATCGAACATTTCCCTCGCGTCCTCTTCGTTGAGGGCAAGAGGCTTTTCGCAAAGAACGTTTTTCCCGGCCGCTAAGGCCTTAAGCACCCACTCCTTATGAAGATGGTTCGGAAGGGGAATGTATACGGCCTGAACCTCCGGATCTTCGAGAAGCTTTTCATAGCCCGTATAGTACTTTTCAAAGCCGAACTCATCCCGGAAGCTTTTCGCCTTTTCCTCACTTCTTCCGGCCACCGCGTAAAGTACGCAGTTGTCCGCAAGCTTCATCCCGGGGATCGTGCATCCCCTCGCGATTCCCGCAGTTCCCAAAACACCCCATTTAACCGACATAAGTCTCTCCTTTCCCGCGCTTTTTAAAAGCCGTAAACACAGCCGCCGCCCCGGAGGGAACCGCAAGGCAGAAGAAAAGATCGATCCACTTTGTAAACTGCTCTCCCGCGAAGGGCGCGACATAATTAAGATCCGTCATATATTTTCCCCTGTCGAAGCCGGGGCAGAAGCCCGTTTTCAGAAACAGGAAAAAGATCAGTGAGTTGATTAGAAAGAGCACGAAGATATGGTGCGTCATTACGGAAAAGGAATGCCTCCCCGTCGTAAGGACTCCTTCAAGGATCCCGCGGAGCGCCCCGGCGGCGAAATGAACACCCGGTGTATGCTCATCTTCCTCCTCCCGGATCCTCTTTACATATTCAAAAGCCTTCTCCATGAGAACGGCCACCTCCAGCCAGAAGGCGATCCCCGTGATTACGGTAAGGAACGGGATCACGGGCCCGTTGGCAAAGCTCGTTACCCAGACCGTACTGAAGGCAAGGCCGGCGCAGAAATGCCGGATGACAAGCTGGATAAGAAGTACCGCGGCAGAAAAGATCACATGGAAAAGGATCCCGTCCCTGCGGTATCTTTCCAGTTTCCTCCGGTAGATCCTTCCGAAGGAGATGCCGGGAAGCATGATAAGGATCCGTCCGATATCCCTGTAATACCCCCAGACATGCCCCCCGATCGCAAGAAATACCGTAAGGATGCCGAGGGCAAGGGTGAACACGAGCATCAGATAGTCAATAACAGTTGTTATCCTTTCTTCGGTGCCGGATCCCGAAGCCTCTTTCTTACCGGTTCCATCCGCGGCTTTCCTGCGGAAAAGCGGAGCGATCAGAAAACCCAGACAGGTCTCACCCAGCGCGTAGGCCATCTCGGTAAGGAAGAGGGCCGGCACGAACCAGGCGGGAAAATTGAACATGAACTGATGCCCTCCGAGGAAGGGCGCCGCGAAAAGATTAAAGAAGGAAAGCTTTCCGCCGGCGGTGATCCCCTGCGCGTTCATGACCGTGGAGAAGATCCCGTAAAAAAGATTCCATAAGAAATAGGGAAGAAGGAGCTTTTCCGCCTTGCGGCAAAGGAAGGAGGACGGCTTTTCCTTTCCCCTTCCGCGGTAAAAGTATCCGGCGATAAAGAGGAAGATATAGACGTGGAACGAATAATAGGGAAAGAGACCGCCCGCGTCAAAGGCATTCAGGTTAAGATGTCCCGCCACGATGAAGATGATCCCGATCGCGGATAAAAAGCGCATGGTAAGGTTTTCCCTCCGGATGCTTCCGGATATGCCCTCCGATGGAGCCTTTGCCGCTTCCGGACGGCCTCCCGCCCCCGGATTCCCGCCTTTTTGCCCCGTATTCTTCTTTCCGGTAAGGAAGGGCGCATACCGCTTTATGAGGAAGATCACGGGCACCTCGAGAAGGAGCGTGATAAGGAGGATGTTAAAAAGGAACACATAGCTCTTTGCTCTCGTCACAAAGCGGTCGATCTGCCACGCGCCGAGTATCCCTGCGTAGAGAAGGTAGAAATTCAGATGGGTGCAGAGGATGATCAGCGAGTTTCTTCCGAAGAAGAGAAGAGGGCGAAACAGGGGTTTCCCGTATGCCGGACAGATCCCTTTGCATAAGAGGATCAGTCCGAAGGTACCCGTCATCGAGGATATCAGAAAAAGAAGCGGATTTCCGAAATAAAGGCGGTTGAAATCGATGGCCCCGTTTTTAAGGGAGACCGGTATCGTAAGAAGAAGAAGCACGATGCCGGAGCCCGCCGCAATGAGCCGGCTCCTCGCAGATCTCCTTCCGGAGCGATTCCCGTTGCCGTCCGCTTCGCCGTCCCCGCCGCCGTGCGGATAAGCCCCCCTCTCTGTGAGGCGATCAACCGCCCCCGCCGCGAAATATCCCGCGGCAAGGAAGAAGGCCGAAAGCAGGTTTCTCGATACAAGAAGGAAAAGGACCGAAAGCGCATAAGGAAGAAGCACGCCTGCCCCGTCACCCGGAAGAAGTCTTGTGCCGATCAGGGTCTCTCTTCCGAAGCGGTTGAAAAGAAGCACTGCCGCCGCTGCCGCGATAAAAGTAACCGGAAGTACGAAAAGGCACGGTCTTGATCCCTTTTCTCCTTCCCCGGAAGTCGCTTCCCCTGAGGAATCTTTTGCGGAGCGCCGAAAAACTGAAAGGAGGAGGAAAAAGATCACCTCTCCGAAAAAGAGAGCCGGAAGGAACCAGAGGGCGCCTCCCGCGTTAAAAAGCAGAACATCGATAAGATCGGGGAAAAATACCTTTTTTTCGACGGTCCCGCAAAGGAGCCGGACGATCTCCTCAATCAGAAGGATCGCGGAAAACCAGGCATAGGGAACAAGCAGAGCCCCCGCCTTTTTCCGGATGAGCGCCCCCGGCGAAGATGCGCCCTCAGCCTCCTTCCGGATGCGCGAAAGCATCCCCGAGAGGATGAAGAATACACTCATATAGAAAGAAGTCGTAAAGGCGGACATCCTCTCCCCGGAAAAGTCCGAATGCACCATAAGGACGAGGATCATTCCGATCCCCCTTGCAAGGTCCATATAGTTAAGGCGTTTCACCCCGGTCTTAATATCCGTTCCTTCGCTCATTTTCCGAAGCTTTCGATGCTTTCCTTTCTTCGGATGCTCTTATTCTCTCTTAAGGAAGACCTCATAGGAACCGGCCGTTCCGAGAAGCTCATATCGGTCCCCGATCGTTTCATAGTCAAGATCCGCCCTGCCGTAAAGCACGGGCCAGCCGGGCGCGGCTTCGCCATCGTCTGCCTGAAGGTCATTTCCCGCTCCCGGATCCGGCATGGAAAGTTCCTCCGGAAGAAGCATAAGCTTCGCCTCTCCGGGCACTTTTTCTTCCGGCTCTTCTCCATGGTAGAATTTTATCACATACTTCTGGTAATCGTCCGTATAAAAAATGCTGTCGATCCTGTCATATTTTGCGTAATACAGCTGAAGTGCTTCTTCGACCCCGTTTTCCCTGCCGGCAAGCGGCGCGCGGTAAGCGGGGGTCAGAACAACGAGCACGGAAGCCAGGACCACAAGCGGCATAAGCCACTTTCGAAACCGATACCAGTGGGGTGTCCCATCCGTCTCCGATCCTTTCGTTTTTTCTTTCAGGTTTCCGATATCGGAGCCGGCTTTACCGCTCCTTTTTTTCCTGGAAAACCCGGCGATGCGTAAAACCACATAAACCGCCGCCAGCGCCGCCGGTGCGCCGAACCAGGAAGAGACCCGAAGATAGGGATGCACACTCTGAATGAGAAACAGGATCGGAAGAAGCGGGATCGTACAGAGGAAATAACAGCCCGCAATGTCCCGCCGGTCCTTAAAGAAGGCAAATCCTCCGAGGATCAGGGCCGCAAGCAGGATCAGGATGACCACGATTCCTCCGTGAGGATAGAACTGATCAAAGAGGCCCTTTAGATAGGCAGGCATTCCGGTGAATGCTTCCTTCCGGTCGATGCTCTGGATATAAGGCGTTGCGAGCATATATTCCGCTCCGCGGCGAAGCGCCGCAAAGGGTGCCGCCTTAATGATCGAAAGCTGATAGATCCCGGTAAAGCCCGAGCCTTCTTCTTTGCTTAAGAGGTTCGATCCGATCGCAAGCCAGACCGTTCCGTAAAGGATGAGCGTAAAGATCGCGCCGGTCGCCGCGGAAAGGATCAGCTTCCGAAGCTTTTTGAATTCCAGGTTACAAAGGAGGAAGATCCCTCCAAACACACAGACGGAAACCACCCAGTAGGTCGAGCTCATGACCGTATAAAGACCGAGCGGAAGGGATATGGCAAAGAGGATATAGGGGGTGTGCTTTCGGAAACCGCTCCGGTTTTTTTTCGTGGCGCCTTCAATGAGGCCGCGATCATCCTCCTGCTTTTTGATGATCGTGAGCAGGCTTAAAAGCGCGGTCAGATAGCAGGTTGTCGCAAGGGTATAGCCCCGCCCCTGAACGGACAGGCCGTGCACGAGAAAGTTTGCAGCACAGAGAGCGGCGCAGATGCTCCCCGCCCCGCTTATCAGTCGGTCCGAGATCTTCGCGATCAGGATGAGATTTGCCACCGCGCACAGGAAAGAAACTCCGCGCAACGCGATCGTCGGATTACCGAGATAATTCAAAAATCCGGAGAGCGCCGAATAACCGAGATGATTGTTCGGAAGCGGCCAGTGGATCGCGGCATAAACGGGGCCTTTGCTGATAAAGGAATAGTAGGTATAGAGCTCGTCATACCAGGGATGATTCCGAAACATCCGCACCGCGTAGATGACCGTGAACGCGGTAATGAGAATGCAAAGAGCGGGGTCTTTTCTGATCATGGCTCGTATACGCTTAATCAAATCTCCCCGCTCCTTTGAACATGTACTTATTTTATTTAAAGATAGCACAGATTACGTGGTTTTACAATGAAGGGGGATTTACTCACGCTCCGATCCGCAGCTTCGCGAGGAATTCTCCGAGACCCTTCGGCAGGATCTTGAATTTCGCGGTCTTCGAGCCGACGGCGGCGCCGCCTTTTCCGGTAACGAAGATGACCGCTCTGCCCGTCTTCACATTGTTGGCATAGGATACGCTGTAGTAGGAAGGATCAACGAGAACCCACTTCTTCTTTGCGCTGCCGGAGTCGCGATCTTTGATGTACCAAGGCAGGTATTGTCCTGATTCTTTGCATCTTCCTCATCAGCAAAAACGGAACATTCCACCCCCGCAAACCCGCTCAGCGCCATAATGATACTGAGTATCACGCATATGCTCTTCCTGAATCCTGCTGTCATTTATACCCCCCGTCTCCATATCTCTTATTTGCATCCGCTATGATATAATTCCACCCTTGAGTATGATAGAAGCCGAACAGATCATTAAACCTGTCCAGGGGCAGTATCTTCCAGATATCCTGCGGCTTTTTGTTTTCTTTGTTTACCCAATGCTTGACAAGATAACCGTACATCCACATGACATAAGGATCATATGTATGTCCCTGTTTCAGATTCAGGTTCCTCTTTGATCTTGAATACATATAGGGTACGGAATTATATTCCTTCAGCCTGTCCTCCATGAGAACATCACTTCCCCATTCACTGTTGAGAAATTCGCCGGTATAACTCACAGAATCAAGATTATCCCTGATAGACAGTTCAAAACATTTGCCAATCGTATCTGCAAACCAGTGCTCAATTTCTTTATTGAAATCATTCTTCATCTGTATTCCTCTAATAATTCGTCCAGGTACAGGCCCTCCCGCCTGAATTTCGTTTCGATTTCGGAAACAATATCCTGCGATCTTCCGATTCTTACCCGTCTGTCGTGAGCGATCCGGAAATACCTGTCTCCCGTGATCTGTTCTTCATGCATTATCTCCAAATGGTCACAAGCCTTCACGGTTCTAAACACATATTGGTATCCCAGATTGAAAAACTTAATGCATTCTTTCAGGCAGACATTTGTCGTTGCCTTATCCAGAAATCTCCCAAACGCATACGCTGATCTGTCATCTGAAACCAAGCCGCTTATGACATCAAATGACATAAGATCATCGATCATCTTTTTGAGCCTCGAATAGGAATCGATATCTTCAATATATCCTCTGTTATATGCCGTAAACAGCATCCAGAAATCAAGATCATAATCAAAAGAAAAAACCTTCAGCGGTTCAAAATCCGCCCGTATGGTATAGAAGAATCCCGATCCCTCTTTCTCGTTTTCAACAATATTGCTTAAACCATATTCCTCAATGCTTGCCGTATAGAATCCAACACCAAAATCACAGATATTCTCACCTCGTGTTCAATGTCCAAAAACCCCGTGATCCATGCCCTTTAAAGATAGCACAGAACACGGGGTTTATCAACGAAAGCGGATTACTGAAACCTCGGAGAAACAGGAGTCGTTATCTCCACCACCAGCGGAAACCTCTGGCCTTAATCCTGAATTTTACTGTCCTGGTTCCGCCGTAATTGTTCTTTCCGGTTATTATGGCCGTCGCGGTGCCTTTCCTCGTGTTATTGATATAACTGATCTCAAAATCTCCTTCCCCGGTTTCACTGTCGTATGGAACAAGCTTTTTCCCGTTCACCTTCACAGTTATGTCGGCCGGATCAAATGTGATCTTTTTACCGGTATATATCTGCGAAGTTATGCCGGTTACTTTGGCGGAGGAAATCAAACATCCGACGATCCTGTATGCGCCGGTCAGAACCCCGGTATAATTACTTCCGTCTTTTGCTTTGACCGTTACCCTTATCACTGTTCCCGCCGGAACAATGTCCTTGTTTCCGACCGTTTCTCCGGCCGCACGTTCAACAGGATTTCCGTTTACGGCAACCGTTGTTGTATTCTCGTAAGTGTATACCACTTTCTTCTCATAATCGGTTCCGGCCTTAAGTTTCTTCCCGTTTCTGTCTGTAAGTGTTACCGTCGAAGCATAACTGCCCGCTTTATTCTTATAAGCCCGGTCTGTTACCTTAAGCTCAACTGCCGACAGATCCTGTTGAGTGATCGCATACGTAAAGCTGCGGCTGCCACTAAAGATACCTTTGCCTGTAACTGTGCATGCGGGGCTCTTCGTCCCACCCGCAGAAGTATTGTATCTGCAGGTAATTTTATAATCCTTTCCATTAACCAGTTCCTTCACTGTACCATCAGTTGCTTCAAATGACAGACGTATCTGCGGTACTGCACCTCCCTTGGCATACGTCACCGCATCCTCATAGTCCATGTGAACCCGCCCCGTTGTATCCGATGCCGGATCAATGTTAAACGGCAGGATCTTCACCGTTTTCCTGATCCTTCCGGTATACCCGCCAATACCATCAAGGATTACCGTTGCCTTCCCTATAGCTGTATTGTGAAGGTAGCTGACTTTATAATCCACATCCCTTGTAAGGACTTTTTCCATATCACCGTCTTTGATCGTCAGTTTCAGGTTATCTGCATCCAGATCCATCGCATTCCCGCTATAAACTGAGTTTTTCGGAATCTGCACCGACGCATTCTTAAGCGAAGTTCCGATTATCTTGAAAGATATACGTCTGGTACCGCAATATCCCGCATCAGGGTTGCCTTTTACGAGCAGATACCCGTTTCCGATCTCCGTATTCGGAAGCGGATATGACAGCGTATAGTGTATCCCTTTCTCAAGAACAGTACTGCCGTCACTGACTGTCGGTTCCGGATAAAACGGATTTCCGTTGTACCTGCAATCCGGGATCGTGCCGATCCGCAAAGCGCTGACCGGCTTTAATTCTCTGCTTACCTTAAGATTGATCTCTCGGGTTCCGGTATAATTATTCTTTCCGGTCAGTCTGACTACATAGTCGCCGGGATCTTTGACATAACTGCCAAGCGGGGTGCTCCGCCCGGCATCATCTGCCCTGAATACTTCTGTCTTATAATCCGTACCATTTTTCAATGCTTTCCCGTTCAGATATAGTACCGGCGACACCTTCTGCTTTTTCTTTGGTGTCGAAAAGGCCATATCATCGGCATCAAACTCCTCACCGGATATATCCTTCGGGAGGATCTTAAAGTAGATTGTTTCTTTGTTTGTATAGTTTCCTTTTCCGGTGACAGTCACGGAAGGAGCTTTTTTTGCTTTGAATCCTTTATCTTCCGGAGACAGTGTATATGCCTTCTTGTTGTTCTTATATGAAATGGTATAATCCGTTTTTTCCTTAAGACTCTTAACACCGTCGAAAACGCTTATCTCAGGGCGGATCGCAGAGCCGGTATAAGCATATCCCGTGTCTGCAAACCCCTTCATCCACACCCCGTCTTTGACCTCATTCAGATCCACATTCTTAAGATTGTCTGTGGAAACATTTTCCAGGGTCTTTTCATCGGATTCAGTCTGTATGGCGAGATCGATGTTCTGTGCGACGGGAGTGTCAACACTGAGATTATTCCCAATCAGTGAAACAGTCGTCTCGTCTGTCGAAAGAACTAATTCGGTCCCCACATTACAGAAAGCATTTTCGTCATCTTCTTCATATTCCGTAACATTGACAATCACGGAAGCCCCCTGCTCCTCTGACCACAGAACAGCTGAAGACGGGGAAGACGCCTTAAAGTGTATGACATCATCTGTCTCCAATGTGATCAATCCGTCACCGGTCCCATAGTCTATACTGGCGCCATCAAGTATGAACTCGTAATCACCGACAGGCATATAAAGCCGGGACATATTCGGAGCATCCGTGTCATAAGGAGAGTATCCTATTATAAAATCTTCCTCGATGCTTTCATCACAATAAACGGTCTCACCGTTTTTGCGCTCATATACTTTATCTTCTCCGGAAAGAACACACAGATCTCCGTCAAATATTGAAGCAACGGAGTCATTTACATCAAGAAATGCATCCATCAGTTCATCAACCAATCCATCGTTAATGCCATCAACATATCCAGAATATCGAACTTTACCTTTCAAAAATTCGGAGGTCATAACCCAGGGGTAGGCGAGCAAACCCTCCTTGCTGCCAAAGGCATATATCTTAGCGGATGCTTTAGCTTCTCCGGCAACTCTGGGATTTCCTTCGCCACGGAGTTGTGATAGTGATCCTGTAGTCAAACCAAAGTATGAATCCCAAGCATTCGTATCAACATTGATATCAATATAACTGTCCAACGATCTCTTATACGATTCATCAGCCTTCTGTCCTTCAATGCCTAATGCGATCAGCGCAGCATTATCGTCATACGACAGAATCCGGTCATGCGGATAGTTATTGTCATAGATAAAAACTCTGTACCAGCCATTTCCCAACGAAAGTGGTTTTCTGGATGTATCAGCAACAATTGCATGCCCTCCATCATTCCATTTCACAATAAGCAGAATTGGATCAGAAGAATCATTAAGGATACCGATCAGATCTCCCGTCGCATTCAGGTTTAGATCATACGCTTTCTTCCAAGCATGCCATTCATACGACCATTGCATCAAGCACAGTTCATTGATGAACTCTCCCAATCCTGTCGATTCGGTATATATGGCCATTGAATTATCATCTCTCTTGTCAAAGCCTTTCGTGTTCAGATTCGGAAATGTATAATCTTCGGGTAACTGCATCAGGATGTCATCGGAATATTGCATGATACATGCCAGTGACAGTCCAAGGCAATGTCCCGCTGATTGGGGTTTTATTATGGGAGCTCCCCGATAATAAGTGTTTTTCATTGAATTCTTTGTAAAATAGGGGGGATCCATTACAAAATACTGATCACAATTCATGACAGGAATACTATCCTCAACCAGATCAAATCCTTCCCTGTAAGGAGTCAGATATATTCCATACGGATAGAAAATACCATAGATATAATCTTTTTCAGGCATTGAGCCCATTCTTATGGAGTTTTCCTGTCTGACATCAATGTAATATGTTCCCGCAGGAAGCATGATCCTCCTGTAAACTAAGTTGAATCCTCTATAAGCAGATGCTCCGTTAAGACGATCATGGAAAGGATTCGGGACCTCTTTTCCCCCGTCATCAGTCAGCGGAATGATCCCTCCGTCACTGTCATATATGGTGAACCGGAATCTGATAGTGGAACATTCGCCTTTCAGTTCCACGACCATATTCAACATTGCTTTTCCGTCTTTAAAGGTATCCTGATCCGAGATCGTAAACTGATATACAGATGTTCTTCCCGAAGCGATATCGTCCTGTGTAACATCATGGTATTCATTGAGAGGCAGTTCCACGGGCACTTCCCATATTGCATAAAGGGTCGTATTTTTCTGAATATTCTTCAGCGTATCACCCTTAAGACAGACTTCCAACGGGTAGGGATCCAGTTTAGTACTCCAGCCTCTAAAGACATATCCTTCCTTATGGAGTGTTCCCGCGCCGAGAACAGTCACATCACTCCCCTCAAGATATTTCGTATTATCGGCCGGAGCCACTCCCTCCGCTCCGTTCGCATCATACGTAACCGTATATTTTGCAGGCTGTTTTTTCCAAAATGCATAGAATGTCACATTTCTGGCGATGGAGGGATAAGTATCCCCCGGTTCATATATGGTATCCGTCACGATAGGAACTTTCCTGGTGGACCATCCGAGAAAATCGTAACCCACCTTCTGAAGATTGCCTTCTCCCGGCAATGTTATATCCGTTCCCATATCATAAGTTGCAGCGGCGGGAACATCTCCGGCGCCTCCGTTCGGATCATAGGTGACGTGATACTCCATTTTGCCGTCCCATTCCTGAAACTTGTCCGGACACTTATTCATGACCCAGGTGTGCGGATATCCACCGGTCCCACACAGATATGTAACGCCATTGTTCATATCTTTTGATGATCGACCATTCGAATAATAATAGTCAAATGCGTTATCAGCAATCTCTGTCAGGGTATCAGGAAAATAGATGGACTGTATCAATGGTTCATAAGTAGAATAAAGAGCAGAAGTGCACTTGATATAAAAGGCACTCCGCCCAATAGTGGCAACTCCGGAAGAGATGATGATATCTCCGTTAAGGCCTTCCATGTCGGCAAATGAATAATCACTGATCACACGTAATGTTCCGGGGATATTAAGTGTTCCTGTAAAGCCTTTGCACCCCTTGAAGGCTCTTTGCCCTATAGCAGATAATCCGGCAGGAAGAACCAGTTCTCCGGTCAGTTTTTCACATCCCAGAAAGGCATCAACTCCTATTTCGGTTACCGTTTCCGGGATCACGAGTTCCCCTGTCAGGTTTTTGCATCCACTAAACGCTCCTGTCGGAATCTTAGTTATATTCGCCGGAAGTTTCAGTTTCCCGCCAAATCCCGTACAATCTTCAAATCCGCCGTTAAACTCAGTTACACTGTCCGGAATGATCAGATCTCCCGTAAAACCATTACATTTACTGAAAGCCGACATCCCGATGGAAGTTACACTGTCAGGGATCACCAGAGTTTCTGTGAATCCGCATTCGCTAAATGCATTGCCCTCTATCGTTTTGACGCTGCTTCCGATCGTCAGCGTCCCCGCCATGTTTTTGCAGCCGCTGAAGGCTCCATAGCCGATCGTCTCTACTCCGTCTCCGATGATCAGTTTTCCGCTAAATCCGGTACATTCATAAAATGCACTTACTCCAATCGATGTTACGCTGTCCGGGATCACCAGATCGCCGGTAAACCCACTGCATCCGTTGAAAGAAGCATTTCCAATGGTCTCCAGACTCCTGCCAAGAGTTAATGTGCCATCGAAACCTGTACATCCTCCAAATGCAGAAGTATCTATAGAAATCACACTGTCCGGAATCACCAGACCACCGGTAAACCCCGTGCAGCCATAAAATGCACTGGCTCCAATCGTCTGCAATCCTGCAGGAAGCTCGAGGGATCCGGTAAGACCGATCATATTGTAGAAAGCAATGCTCCCGATGGAAACAAGCCCGTCAGGCAGTTCCAGTCCTCCCGTAAATGCGCACCCTCTGAATGCCCAATTACCAATCTCCGTCACATTTTTCCCGAGTAGCAGATTTCCGGTAAGTCCGGAACATTCATAAAAAGCGTACCCCCCCACTTTCTGCACGCTGTCAGGAATGGTCAGATCACCGGTAAAACCGGAACATCTCACAAAAGCATCATCCCCAATAACTGTTACACCGTCGGGGATCGTCAGTGTTCCTGTCAGACCTGAGCAGCCCCCAAACGCGTGTTTTCCGATCTTTCTGAGCGTATCCGGCAATGTCAGTGTCCCATTGAATCCTCCACGGTCCAAAAATGCATTTTCACCTATCTCCCGGACGGAGTATCCCGTAGAAGGATCCTTATCGGGAATGACAAGGCTTCCCGAAGGGGTTCCCGTCATTCCGGTTACCACTGCATAATTCTGCCCGTTCTCATCCTTTTGGGACTCGTACTTCAACTGATATCCGGTCCCGTACAAAGCATCATCCGCTTCGCTTTCCGTATTCTCGGGAACAGTTTCTGTATCATCCTCCTTCTCAGAAGAATCCACAGATATTTCATCTGTCATAGTTTCCCCGTCATACAAACTGTCTTCAAACAGGCTTTCAGCTGCAAGGGCACTCGAAGAAAAGCCGTCCGCAAAAAGGACCATACTCATGATCCCGGCCAAAACACATCCGGATATACGCTTTAATTTCATCCGCCTGCATCTCTCCCACATGATCATCTTCATTTCCTCCACTTCATCGATTTATTTGGTCCTGAACTTCATCTGCATTGCATAGAATGACATATTGTCCGCACAAAAAGCGTAGTGCATCCGCTTCCTGCAGATACACTGTACCTCTAGGTTTTCATATTCACATCATCATCCGCCCCGTAAGCGGACAGACTCAGTCTATAGATAGATAAATAGATGAGTTTACCTTATCCTGTATCTTTGTCAAGCCTGCCTCCTCTTTACAATAGTAAACTGAATCCCGTGATCCATGCTCTTTAAGAATAGCACAGATCACGGGGGGGTATCAACGAAAGACAGCCGTTACTCACGCTCCGATCCGCAGCTTCGCGAGGAACCCTCCGAGGTTCTTCGGCAGGATCTTGAATTTCGCGGTCTTCGAACCGACTGCCGCACCGCCTTTTCCGGTAACCAGGATCACCGCGGTTCCCTTGTTGATGTTGTTCACATAGGATACGCTATAGCTGGCAGGATCCACGAGAACCCACTTCTTCTTTACCTTTACGTATACATCCACCTCGGGACAGATCTCTCCTGCGCAGTAGGTTTGGTTTCCGACAGCTTTCTTCTTTTTGTTTCCTTTCGCGGCGATCTTCGCCTTGGAAAGATCGATCTGATCCGCTCCCGCTTTTCTCACATAGTAATAGCGGCTTACCGTCTCCGCCTTATAGTTTCCCTTTCCGGTCACATCCACGCGGATCCGCCGGGAAGTCTCGCCGTCGGCGAATTCGATCTTCTGTCCGGTGATCTCATGCTCACCTTCGCCATCCCGATAAAAGTACTTCACGGAATAGTTCTTACTGTCAAGCGGCTTTCCGCCCATGCTGACATACGGTACGGATTCGTATTTCTTTTTGCCGCTGTAGACCATATCCGCAGCCGTGACTTCTAACGCACCGTCACGGGCCAGGAAACCGATCTGCGGTTTGAATTTTCCCGGGATGATCGTAAACTCGCCGGTAAGCTCCTTATGCCCCTTATAGTTCCCGAGGAAGCTGATCCTGTATTTTGCTTTTTTCGCGCCGCTGATCGCTTTATTATCCGTATAGCTGATCTTATAATCCCGCCCTTTCTCAAGATTCCGGATCGCGGAATCCGCGGCAAACTCCGAATAATAAGGTTCGGAACTGTCCGTGATCTCCGCTTCGAGCCAGCCCCATTCATCCGGCTTTACTCCTCCGGTCACGAATTCCACACCGGAAGGTGCATAGAAGCCAATGCTGTTGATCTCAGTGATCGTCACATCCGTATTCGGATCGATCTTAAAGGTCTTTTTCACGCTGCCGGTATAGGGCGCTACCCCGGAGACGATGACGGTGGCCGTGCCCGCATTAATGTTATTCACATAGGAGACCGTGAAATCGCCTTCTCCGGCACCGATCTTCTGCTTCAGGCAATTTCCCTGTGCATCCTTTACGGTGAGTTCGCCCTTCGTAACAACGCCGCCTTCCTCTTTCGAAACGGTAAGGGTCTGAGGCAGCCCGACCGGTCGGCCTCCGTCATCATATCCCGGCGTATAAGTGTGTTTGCCGGCCTTCAGCGTTACTTTGACCGATTGCTTCTTCAGGTCTGATTTCGTCAACACGTGCACCGGCACATTCGACAGGGTTCCCTTGAAGTTTCCTTTTCCCGTGATGTCTACCGTGGTATCGGCATTGATCTTTCCCTTATTGCTGAGGGTATAATCCTTGCTCGTTAATTTCACCCCGTTGTAGTAGATGACCGGACTGATCTTCTTTCCTTTTTCGACGACAATGGGTTCCATCCGGAAGCCGTTCGCCGTATCCAGCTCCAGTGCGTCATTCACAATGGATCGCGGTACGATATAGAACGGAAGTTTCTTTGTCTTTTTGTACTTGCCCTTGCCCTTTGCAGTCACATAGGCGGGTTTTTTCTTTTTATCGACATTCAGATTGTTTTTGTAGCTCAGTGTATAATCGGTTCCGCTTTCGAGCGCGTAGCCGAGAGCATCATAGAGTTCGATCTTCTCCCCGGGAATAAAGGTCTGTTTCTTCCCCGAATAAGTCACTTCCCAATGCCCGCTATCCTCATTGAACATCGCGGTATCCAGAAACTCCATCTTGAAGGAAGCGTCATTCGGAACCTCATCCAGAGTCACCTGGATATTAAGATCCGCCGTTACCGGAGCGGTGAAATCGTAGATCTCGCCGGTTTCCCTGACATACCAGTTCACTACCCGGTAGGTACGACCACTGATCTTATAAAGCCGTGACGGCTCCACAGCGCATCCTCCGTCTTCCACCTTCTGCGCCGGAATATTGAAGCCCTCGAGTGTAGAATAAAACCTGACCGTATGCGGTGATCCTGCCGAGGCGGGACTCCATTTCGCATACAGGGTCTTATCCTTCATAAAGACATCTTTCGGATCCGCTCTGTCCAGGAAGTTCTGATCATAATACCAGCCGATGAAATACCCTGAAGAATCGTCCGGAAGCACGGGGAAGGAAGAAAGGGCGGTTCCCTTCTCCACGATCTTTTTCGAGATCTCTTCGCCCCGGCTTAGAAAAGCGACTTTCACGTATTGATCCGGGTCATCGGGTACGATCTTCACGTCTTTTGAAAGTGTCGTTCCGTCGCTTAAGTAAACATCATATGTTCCGCTTTTGGGAAGGATCTTTCCGTATTCCGGTTCGGCGATCAGCATATTTGTCAGGGTAGCGGATCCTGCGCAAAGTACCGAATGATAGTCGACATACTTCTGATGAGCCTCGAGCGTTCCTCCGGTCATGACAATGCCTCTAGTGATACTTAAAGCACTGCCCCGGCTCTTGATCTCAACCTCAAGGCTGCCGGAAGAGATCGTCAGATTCCCGTTGCTTACACTTATCCCGTTCTGATTAAGACCGGCACAGGTGATCACGGTCTTTCCACCTTCGATCACGATGCCCTTATCGATATCGTTGACTCTGATTCCCGTTCCGCTGCTGTATGAGGCGGAGGTTTCTATCGTAAGATTGCCTTTCTGATGAAGACCCGTCCGCGCGTTCACACCTGTCTTAGCCACTTCGATCGTCAGGTTCCCCGTAATTGTAAGGTCATCTTCCGATTGAACTCCAGTCTCCGCGTTCCGGATCGTAAGATCTCCCTCGATGTTCAGTTTCTTACAGCCCATGACCCCGTAAGTGCAGGCTTTATCGATCACCGCGGTTCCTTTGATCGTGAGGTCGTCGTTGGAATAGATCTTATAAGAGGATCCGGATTTATTATAGGTTCCTTCGATCCCGGTCACGTTCGTAAAGGTCAGGATCTTTTTCTTCGGATCATAGGATGCTTTCGCGCCATTACCGGTCACGCCTGAGATGTTGCTTCTGTTCTCATCCGTCACAGCGGTGTTCCCGATATAAAGACCGTAGGGTGAGCCCTTCCGGATCATCACATGCGAAGCCGGAGTCGTTCCGTCAGAGGCTGAAATAAAGGTCTTATCATCACTGATCTTCCCGTCTGCAGGTTCCACGATGTCCAACCCGGAAGCGATCGTGATTTCACTCCTGGATTCAAATTCGCCTCCTGAGCTTGTGTGGAGGGCCTTCCCTGATGCCACCGTGATATCGACTGTCCCGGACTGTATGTCAACCCCCTTGTTTCCCGCTACGGGCCGGTTTGCCGTTACATTGCCGCAGATCGTCATTTCACCCTGGCATTGGATCGCCTGCATGTCTCCGGAACCGGTATTTACGGTTACCGTGCCGGAAATCGTCATATCCTGCGAGGAAAACATTCCGCATCCCTGTGTCAGCTTGATATTCAGATCGGCCGATACAGTAAGACTCTTCTTGCCAAATACCGCACTGAAGCCGGTGGCTCCCTCATCTTCCAGACGGGCTGTGCCCGCTATGGTCAGATCATCCTCGCTGACTATCATTGCTGATATGCCGCTATCGGTATGATACCCCGTCACTCCTGTCACGCCTCCGCTGAACGTCAGCGTCTTCGTATCCGGGTCATAGGATGCCTTCGCGCCCTCATCGCCGACTATGCCGAAAATATTGTCTTTATTCGTGCTCGTGACCCGCGTGCTTCCGACCCAGAGATCATAATTCGTAGCCCCGAGAGGCTCTTCGTTATCATCCGTTTCTTCGATCATAATCTCCTCGGCCATAACCTCCTCGGCGGGATCCCCGGTGGGATCTTCGCCGATTTCCGGGATCTCCTCTTCTTCGATCCCGCTTTCCGGCACGCTCAGCTCTTCGTCAGGCGCCGGATCATCCGAAAGCACATCTTCCGTAATGACATCCATTATTTCATCACGGTCCGCTTCCTCATCGAAAGTCAGTTCCGCCGCAGATGTCGTAACCTGCGCGCTTCCGACTGTGCCCGCAGCGAGCACGACCGCAAAAACAAGTGCCACAATGCGTTTCATGGTCCCGGATTTCATTTTCATTTTGAGATTCCTCCGTTTTCTGTATCTGATCTTTTCCGTTAAATGCAAAAATCAGTATATAATTATAGCGCATTCTCCGGCTCTTAACTACCGCCAAAAGGAGATGTTTTATTCTCTTTCGCAAGTTGCGCCCCCCGCGGTTTTCCATTAAAATAGATTGCATGAACACCGAGAAAGCGACCCGGATCCTGACCGGTTTCTATATCATCCCTCTTTTTATCATGCTGCTTTTCAATGCGGGAAACAGTCTGCTTCGCACCACATATTTCGAACTCTACAGTGAACTTGAGACCGCGAAATACCGCTGGGATCAGCCGCTTCTATTGCTCTTCCTGGCGCTCCTTTTTCTCCTTGTGTTCCTTGTTCTTTCAGGACCTCTCTTCGGAAAAATGACTCTGACCCGGGTGATTGCGTTCGCCGTTTTCTTTTCCGGCGCCCTTTCTCTTTTTTTCGTGCTGCTTTTCCGCTGCACGGCGGTCTGTGACAGTGAAGCCTTAAACATCATCGCGAAGGATTTCATCAACGGCGATTATTCTTCCCTGCTCCCCGGGGGCTACCTTTATTCCTACTCGTTCCAGATCGGAATGACCGCTCTTCTGGAGCTCATCTACCGGATCTTCGGTCTCGAGAGTTTCCTCGTATTCCAGATCCTGAACGTCCTTTCGATCATGTGCATCCTTTACCTGCTCCTTAAGATCACGCTCCTTCTCACCGGAGATGAGGATATCGTCCGCTTTCAGGCGGCGCTTTCCGTCGGGATGCTTCCGCTTTTTCTGTTTTCGACTTTTGTCTACGGCGATCTCATCGGCTGGGCTTTCGGGATCGGCGCGGTATATTTCCTGCTCCGCTTCCTGAAGGAAAAGAAGCTTCGGCATTTCTTCATATCCGCCCTGCTCTTTCTTCCGGGAACCGTCGTAAAATCCAATATCAACATCCTGGTTACGGCCGCGGCGATCGCCCTGATTCTCATGGCGATCCGGGATAAAAACCCGCGGATCCTGATCCTCGTACCGGTACTCATCCTGCTTTCGCAGTGTGGTGTCTATGCCGTGAAGGCGCTCTATGCGCACCGCGCGGGACTTGATTCCTATCCGGCCGGGATCCCGAAGATCGCCTGGATCGCGATGGGAATGCAGCAGGCGGATGAAGGCGGATACGCCCCCGGCTGGTACAACGCCTACAACTGGACCGTCTATGAACGAAACGGCTATGACCGGGCGGCAACATCCGCGGAATGCCGGGAAAACCTGAAGACATCTCTTAATTATTTTCTTCATAACAAACGCTATACGCTCGATTTCTTCTATAAAAAGTTCACCTCGGCCTGGAATGCTCCGACCTTCCAGTCCCTGATCACGAACGAATGGGGAACACGCCATGCCCGTCCGCTCCCGGGACTCGGGAAATACCTGATCTACGGAAAAGGGCATGATCTTCTTTCCGGGATCATGAATGTATGGCATTTTCTGATCTTTCTCCTTGCTCCGGCAGGATTGATCTTCTTCCAAAAGGAGCGCTCCCTCGAAAAGGACTGTTACCTGCTCAATATCTTCGGCGGCTTCCTTTTCCACATGATCTGGGAGACGCAGTCACGCTATATCCTCGGCTATTTCGTGCTGCTCCTTCCGCTTAGCGCCTGCGCGCTTAAAAAGGCTTCCGGACTTCTCGATCTTCCGGGCTTTTTCCTGAAGCAGAAAGCTTCCAAGGATCTGTCCCTGTCCGTACCCGGGAAAAAGGAGGGCTCCCCCGCATGAAAAAAGAAACTGCCGCAAAAGCCGAAAGAAATCCCTTAATGATCCTCCTTTTCTTTGCCTGGATCTCCTTTAACCTCGCGCTCCTCTGGCTCCATGAACCCTGGAGAGACGAGGCCAATGTCTTTCTGATGGCAAAAGAACTGACACCGGTGTCATTAATCCGGGAGATCCGTTATCAGGGACATCCCTGTCTCTGGTATCTTCTCGTCATGCTCCTTGCGAAGGCGAACCTTCCCTTCGTTTCAATCTCGGTATTGAGCTTTCTGATCACCGGTGCGGCCGCGTATCTTTTCGTTTTCCGCGCGCCTCTCAACCCGGTCCTCAAGGCCTGTTTCCTCGCGTCTCCCGTCTTTACCTACTACTATCCGGTGGTCGCGAGAAACTACTGTCTGATCGCCCTTCTCCTCATGCTGCTTGCTTATCTTTATCCGAAGCGGAATGAAAAGGGCTTTCTCTACGGCCTTCTTCTGGCGCTTCTCGTACAGGCGGATACGATCGCGATCCCGCTTGCGGGTATGATCTTTCTATGGTGGATCCTGCCTTCCGCAAAAGGCGGAAATTCCTCGAAAAAAGGACGCCTCGGGCTCCTTCTTTTCCCCGCGAGCCTCGCTTTCTGGGGCGTGCAGTTTCTCCATGTCACGGACAGCCCGGAGTTTCATGTGACCCGCCCCTCCCTTTCGGAGCTGCCGCAAAGGGTGCTTTCCGTTTCGGAAGGGATCATCGCCCGTCTTACGCCCTTTTCCGGAAAGATCCCTCTCATCATCCTGATCCTCCTTCTCGCGGCCGCGATCTTCACCGCCGTATGGACGAAAAAGATCTTTCCGCTCCTTACCCTGCTCTCCGCCGTACTTTTTGAAGCACTCTTTTCGATCTTCATATATGAGCTTCATATCTGGCACTACCTGATGCTCGGCTATGCGCTGCTCTGGTTCCTCTGGGTGAGCGCCGACGAAACGGATCCTTCCTCGGTACCGTTTTTGATCCCGCAGCTTGTTCTGTCCGCGTTCGCCGTCTGCATGCTGATCCGCTCCTGCCTTCCTTCGGAAACGCTCGGTCTTCGGAATGCGCTCACCGGCCTTTATTCGGACAGCAAAAACGCCGCAGACTATATCCGGGAGAACATCCCGTCCGATGCGCTGATCGTTGAGACGAATGTTTCGGAAAGCTCGCCGGTCCTTGCTCTTCTCGGAAAAGATTATGTCTTTTATTACGCTGGAACCTTCACTCCCGAGACCTATGCGGATTACGGCCTCTCCCAGTCTTCGGAAACCTCATATAAGGCGCTTTGCGAGAAGATCCGAAATCAATTTGAAAATATCGGGAATTTCTATATAATGGAATGTAAAACGAGCTGTCTTTCGAATCTTCCCGAAGACGCCGAAGTACTGTACGAAAGTCCGGAGATGACCGCCCGGGGCGAAGAATACCGGATCCTCAAGGTGACGCCCGGAAAATAAAGATGAACCGCTTAGCCGCTTCCTTTTCAAAACGAATACAGAAGATCCTGACGCCGAAGCATCTGGCTCTTTTTCTGTTCTTCCTATATCTTTTTTCCCTCATCCCGCTCCTTATGATCGGGCATTATAACTATCCTTCCGCGGATGATTTTTCGGAGGCCCTCGAAGCCCACCGGACATGGGTTTCCACGCATTCGCTCATCGGGACCTTTCTGACCGCCGTAAAGCGGGCGGCCGGTGACTGGCTCCACTGGATGGGTTATTATACCTGCAATCTTCTGATGGCTTTTTCGCCCACCGTTTTCGGAGGCCGGATCTATGTGATCACCTCCTACCTGATGCTCGGGATGCTGAGCCTTTCGACGGCATATTTCCTGCATGCCGTGTTCGTAAAGATCTTCCGGATGGATCGGTGGATCTCTCTTTGCATCACGATGGCAACACTTCTTGTCACGGTAGAATGCATGCCGGGCGCCGTGGAAGCCTTTTACTGGTACCTGGGCGCCGTGAACTATACCTTTATCCACGGGATCACGCTCTTTTACTTCGCTCTTCTGATCGGCTGTGTCTTTGACCCGGAACGAAAACGGAAAGGAAAGATCATCGGTGCTTCGATCCTCGGTTTCCTCGTGGGAGGAGGAAACCAGATGAGCGCACTTAATGCCGCGATCCTCGTGATCTTTACGCTGATCCTTCTTTCGGTCCTTAAAAAGAAAAAAGAGCGGAAACTCATCCTCATTCCCTCGATCACCTTCCTTGTCGGATTTCTCCTGAATGTCGCATCTCCCGGGAATCTCGTACGGGCGGAAGGCGCTTCGGGAATGAACCCGGTAAAGGCCATCTTCGTCTCCTTTTACGAATGCCTGGATCTCTGTCTGAACGAATGGACCACCTGGCCGGTGCTCCTTCTTCTGCTCGCGCTCATCCCGCTTTTTTATAAGGCGCTTGAGCATACGGATTTTACATTCCCCTGTCCGCTCCTTGTCGCGGCCGGAGGTTTCTGCCTCGTATCCGCGATGGCTACGCCGCCCCTTTTCGCGCTCGGCAATTTTGAGGCAGGCAGGCTTCGTTCTTTGATGTTTACGATGTATATCCTCGTGCTCGTGCTCGTTGCCGGTTATGTAACGGGCTGGGTACGCAAAAAAATGACACCGGTGTCACAAACACGGACTCGCCGGAAGGATCTCTTTTCTCCTTCGGCCGCTTTGTTTTTGTTTGTGATCCTTCTCTTTTATCCCTTCGCCGCTCTCATCACCTCGATCCCCGAGCCCGGCTTTTTCACAACGGACGCCGCGGTCAATGATCTTCAGAACGGAAGCGCGAAAGCCTACGCGGATGCCCTTGCCGAAAGAACGGCGCTCTATGAGAGCGGGGAAAAGGATATCGTGGTAAAGCCGCTTCCCGAAGAGCCTCTGCTCCTTTATTTTTCGGATATCACTTATGAGGAGGAAGACTGGCAGAGAGATGCGATCTGCCGCTTCTATGGTCTTTCTTCCCTGAAAAAGGAAGGAGGGACGCAATGAGGGAGCGTTTTGACGGGATCATCATCGGCGCGGGGCTCTACGGCCTCTACGCGGCGCATTTTCTCGGGAAACGGGGCCTTAAGGTCCTTGTTCTCGAAAAAGATTCCGAACCCTTTATGCGGGCGACCTACATCAATCAGGCCCGGGTCCATATGGGATATCATTATCCGAGAAGCCTGACCACCGCCGTCAAATCCGCCGGATATTTCCGCCGGTTCCTTGACGACTTCGGCTTCTGCATCCACAGAAGCTTCGATCAGGTCTATGCCACCTCGGCAAAGTTTTCCTGGACGAACGCGGAACAGTTCCGGGAGTTCTGTGACGCCGCAGGGATCCTCTGCAGGGAGCTTCCGGCCTCCGCCTATCTGAAGGACGGAATGTGCGACGGAGCCTTCCTTACCGAGGAATATACCTATGACGCCCACATCCTCAGGGATCATTATCTTGAGGAGCTTTCAAAACTCCCCGGCGTGACCCTGAAGACCGGATGTCCCGTCACCTCCGTCCTCAGGGAAACCGGCTCCTATGTCCTTGCCTGCAAAGACGGAGAATACGAGACCGGTTTCGTGCTGAACGCCACCTACGCCTCGGTGAATCAGATCCTTAAGATGGTGCCGGGCTGCACCGGTGAGGATCTTTTCCGGATCAAATACGAACTTTGCGAGATCATTCTCGGAGAGCCCTCCGAAGCCCTTAAGGATACCGGGATCACGGTGATGGACGGCCCCTTCTTCTCGGTCATGCCCTTCGGAAAGACCGGGCTTCACTCCCTTACGGCAGTGACCTTCACCCCTCATATGGCAAGCTTTGAGGATACTCCGGTATTCCGGTGTCAGAGCCCGGAAAACGCATGCTCTCCGGCACAGCTTTCAAACTGCAGCAGCTGTCCGAACCGCCCGAAGAGCGCCTGGCCCTATATGTCGCATCTGGCGGAAAAATACCTGAAAGAGGAATTTTCCATAAAGTACGTAAAGTCGCTCTATTCGATGAAACCGATCCTGAAATCCTCGGAGGTCGACGATTCAAGGCCCACGGCGATCCGTTATCTTTCCGAGAAGCCCGTATTCCTCAGTGTGCTTTCCGGAAAGATCAATACGGTCTACGACCTTGACCCCTATCTGGAAAAATGCTCTGATCCTTAAGGATCGGAATAAAGGAGATCATCTTGGAAAAGAAATTCATTTCGTTTGTCATCTATCTGCATAACGATGCGGAACGTGCCGGTCATTTCTTTAAGACGGTGATGCCCGTGATCGATTCCTATTTCGGACAGTACGAACTCATCTGCGTGGATGATGAGAGCACGGACAATACCGCGGAGCTGGTGCGTGATTTCGCGAGAGGCTCCGGCCACGGAAACGTCATAAGCCTCATCCACATGGGTTTCTATCAGGGCATGGAAGCCTCAATGAACGCGGGCCGCGACATTTCCATCGGCGACTTCGTCTATGAGTTCGACGATCTGACCGCGGATTACGATCCCTCCATCCTCATCAAAGCCTTTGAGACCCTGCTCACCGGCTATGACATCGTCTCCGTCTCCGGGAACCGTCCGAAGAAGCTGACCTCAAGGCTCTTTTATTCCCTCTTTAACCGTACCAGCCGGGGAAACGGAAAGATCGGTTCGGAGACCTTCCGCATCCTCTCCCGCCGCGCCATCAACCGGGTAAAATCCATGGGACGTTATATCCCCTACCGGAAGGCCGTCTATGCCAACTGCGGCTTAAAGACCACGGCACTTAACTACGAGCCCTTAAGCGGCGTAAAAGGCGAAAGCGTCCGGCCCGCGGATTCTTCCATGCGGACGGCCCTTGCCTTTGATTCCTTTATCTACTTTACGAGTTTTCTTGAGAAATTCTCCCTCACCGTCAGCGTGATCTTTCTCGCGATCTCGCTCTTTATGGGAGTATATATCATCACGGACTATTTCAAGGTGCAGAAGCCCGTGGAAGGCTGGATGTCCACAATGGGGTTCCTTTCCATCGGATTCTTCGGCGTCTTCGCCCTCCTTACGATCATCCTGAAATACCTTTCGGTGCTTTTGAACCTCATCTTCCGCCAGCAGCGCTATCTGGTATCCGATGTGGAAAAGCTGAATTAGGAGGAGAGCAAAGTGACGCTGAACATCCTTTTCCCGGTACTGAACGAACACAAGAGGCTTGAGCGCGGGATCACAGCCTGCTCCGAATATATGAAGGAGCATATCCGCATTCCCTATACCCTTACCATCGTGGATAACGGATCGGATGACGATACCCCCGAGATCGCGGCTTCACTGGAGGACCGGATCCCGGAGGTCCGCTTTATCCGGATCGAGGAGAGGGGCGTCGGGATCGCGTTTCTTACGGGGATCCTGCAGAACGAGGCGGACATCGTCGGCTATATGGATGTGGATCTTTCCACGGATCTTTCCTATCTTGTCCGGATGCTGAAGGCTTTCCGGGACGATCCGGATCTTCAGTATGTAAACGGGACCCGCTTTCATCCCCGCTCCGATACGAAGGGACGCAGATGGTACCGGAAGATCACTTCCGCAGGCCTTGTCTTTCTGCTGAAATCACTCTTTCGGATGAAGGCGACGGATGCCCTCTGCGGCTTCACCTTCCTGAGGAAAGATGCCGCGAACGAACTCGTAAGGGAATGCAGCGACGACAAGGGCTGGTTCTACACCGTTGAATTCCTGCTCCGGGCGGAGAGGAAAGGGATGAAGATCCTGGACCTTCCCGTAAACTGGACCGAGGATTATGACACAACTGTCAGAATTTTCAAAACGATCCGGAATTACATAAAACAGATGGCAGGACTCAGGAAGCTTTTCCGCGAGGAAGGGATCCTTTAGGAACATCCCCGCAGAGCTTTGTCGTCCCGATGAACACGGAGGATAACCGGTATGCTGAAACGCATCGATCTTTCAAGAGATTACAGAAAACATGAAAAAGAATATCTTGACGCCATCCGCGCCTGCTGCGAAGAGACAGCCTTTTCCGGAGGGAAATTCGCGGACCGCTTTGATGAAAAATTCGCGGAATTCATCGGCGTTCCCTACGCCCAGGGCGTGAACAACGGAACTTCGGCCCTGCACTGCGCGATGAGCGCTCTCGGGATCGGCCCGGGGGATGAGGTCATCGTGCCCGCGAATACCTATATCGCAACGGCCTGGGGTGTCACCTATACCGGAGCGATCCCCGTCTTTACCGACTGTACGCCGGACACCTGGGAGATCGACCCTTCCGGCATCGAGGAGAAGATCACGGACCGCACAAAGGCCGTCATCGGGGTACATCTCTACGGGCAGCCCTTCGACTTCGATGCGGTAAGGGCGATCGCGGACAGGCACGGTCTTTATGTGGTGGAGGACTGCGCTCAGGCTCACGGCGCAAAATACAGGGGGCGCACCTGCGGATCCATGGGGGATCTCGGCTGCTTTTCCTTCTATCCCGGCAAGAACCTCTACGCCTTCGGGGAAGGGGGAAGCGTCACGATGAAGGACAAAAAATACAATGACCATATTCACGTAATGAAGAATCAGGGCTGCAATGTCCGCTATTATCATGAAATGATCGGATATAATTACCGGCTGGAGGGGATGATGGGAGCGGTGCTCTCCGTTTCCTTAAAGTACCTTCCGGAGTGGACCGCAAGGAGGATCGAGATCGGAAACCGCTATCTCAATGAGATCCGCAACCCGAAGATCACCCCGGAGGCCCATCCTGCGGATACTTCGCCCGTCTTCCACCTTTTCGAAGTCATGGTCGACGGCGATCCCGAGGACTTCCTGCGCTATATGGCGGATCATGAGATCGAATGCAACCGGCATTACCCGGTGCCCTGCCATCTGCAGAAGGCCTACGCCCGCCTCGGATATCATCCCGGGGATTTCCCGAACGCGGAGAAGCTTGCCGCCCACTGCGCGACGCTGCCTCTTTTCCCGGAGATGACGGATGAGGAAGTAAGTCTTGTGATCGACCGCGTAAACGCGTATTAAGGAGAACGGAATGAAGGTCTCCCTCATCCTTACAACCTTTAACAGTGCGGCCAATCTGTCCGGCACTTTAAAAAGCATCGAGGAGCAGGATTATCCGGACATCGAAGTCGTGATCAAGGACGGCGGCTCCACGGACGGGACGCTGAAGCTCATCCGCAGCTTCGAAAAAAGATCCCGCTTTCCGGTCCGCTTCACCTCCTCTCCGGATACCGGGATCTACGACGCGATGAATCAGGGCTATGCCCTTTCCACCGGTGATGTCATCGTTTTTTTCAACGATCTTTTCACTTCGAAGAGCTCCGTATCGAAGATCATGAACCTTCTTGCTTCGGCGGATGCCGAAGATGTGGCGGGAGCCCACGCGGATCTTGTTTATGCCGAGGGCGAAAGGATCGTCCGCTACTGGCATATGGGACCTCAGAAACCGCTCTTTACCGGCTGGATGCCCGGTCATCCCACCCTGTTCCTGAAAAGAAGGATCTATGAGACCTACGGCCTTTATGACACCTCTCTCCGGATCTCGGCGGATTACGAATACATTGTCCGCTTTCTGAAGGATAAAAAGAACCGCCTCGTCTATCTTCCGGAAACCATCATCCGCATGTATTACGGCGGAACCAGCAATCAGACCTTCGGAAGCTATGTCACCTCCTTTATGGAGGGCACCCGGGGACTTATCAAGAACGGAGTCCGGCCGGCGTTTCTCATAAGTTGCTTCCGGACTGTCCGCGTTCTTCTACAGTTTGTGAGAAAGAGACGTCCATGAAAAAGAAAGTCCCGGTCCTTACAGCGTCCTTCCTCCTTCCCTTCGGACTGCTCATCCTCTTTTGCATGATCGACCGGATCGCCCCTTTCGGGGACCGGACTTTTCTTTATGATGACATGAAACGGCAGTATGTGGACTACTTCGTCTATCTGAAGCATCTGCCGGAAAGCCTCGCCTCCGGACGGGGGAGTCTTTTCTACAGTATCGAGAACGGCCTCGGCGGAAATATGGCGGGATTTTTTGCCTATTATCTCACAAGCCCGCTGCTTGTCATCTTCCTCTTTCTTCCGGTCGGCGCCTTTCCTTCGGCCGTTACCTTCCTTACCGTTACAAAGCTTTCCCTGATGTCCGTTACCATGTGCATATATCTGAAGGAAAAAGCCGGGGAGTATTCCCCCCTCCTTCTTCCCTTCTCTCTTTCCTACGCCTTAAGCGCCAATCCCGCGCTTAACTGTACCAACAGCATGTGGCTTGATGCCATGATCCTTTTTCCCGTGCTGCTTCTTTTTGCGGACCGCTTCCTGAATGCCCGGAAAAGGCCCTTTTCCGGGGCGGTGCCCTATATCCTCACGACTGCCGCCCTTCTTTATCTGAATTATTACATTGCCTGGATGATCCTTCTCTTTATCGCCCTGTGGGGAAGCCTTTCGCTGACCGGAAAGCTGCCTCTTGCGGGAAAGATCCTGCCGGGAGGAAGCCCCGAAGATCCTTCCGAGGATGAGAATGCCGTATGGGAGCTTCCCGAAGTTCTGAAAAAAGCATTATCCTTCGCATCCTCCACGATCCTTGCGGGGATGCTTTCCGCTTTTCTTCTTCTTCCCGCCTTCTTTTCCCTTCAAAGGAGCGCGAAAAACGTTCCGGAGGGAGTGGAGAAGCTTCTTTTCC
>JAILLW010000052.1 GCA_024692955.1 Lachnospiraceae bacterium
GAGTGGGACGAACTCGCCGACGACCTCTTCGATACGGGCTGTCTGCAAAATCAAATCGACGGTTTCTTTTGGAATCGACATATAGCCGATCCCGGGGCGCTTCAAAGACTATATCGCGATGCCGAAGCCGAATATGTATCAGTCGATCCATACGACGCTGATCGGCTCCTCCGGACAGCCCTTCGAGGTGCAGATCCGTACCTGGGAGATGCATAAGGCGGCGGAGTTCGGTATTGCCGCCCACTGGAAATACAAAGTAGCTTCCGACGGAAAGAAGGTAGAGGATTCCGAGGAGGAGAAACTGGCTTGGCTGAGGGAAGTGCTGGAATGGCAGCAGGAGATGTCCGACAATAAGGAATTTATGTCCCTTCTGAAGTCGGATCTTGACCTGTTCTCGGACAGTGTTTACTGCTTTACGCCGAAGGGCGAGGTAAAGAACCTCCCTGCCGGATCGACGCCCATCGATTTTGCCTACAGCATTCATTCGGCGGTCGGAAACCGAATGATCGGAGCCAGGGTGAACGGGCGCCTCGTTACCATCGATTATGAGATAAAGAACGGCGATATCATCGAGATCATGACGAGCCAGAATTCGAAGGGACCTTCCAGAGACTGGCTGAATGTCGTGAAATCCACGCAGGCCAAGAACAAGATCAATCAGTGGTTCAAGAACGAGTTCAAAGAGGAGAACATCACCCGCGGACGCGAGATGCTGATCGCCTACTGCAAGGCGAAGCTCCTTGACATGAATGAGATCGGCGCGCCGAAATACCGGGAAGCGATACAGCGCAAGTACGGCTTCCGGGACTGGGACAGCGTGCTGGCTGCCATCGGACACGGGGGGCTTAAGGAAGGCCAGATCGCGAACCGGATGCAGGAACTGTATGAAAAGGATCATCCGAAGGTCGTAAGCGACGAGGATATCATCCGGGAGACGAACGAGCAGAACCGCCGGAACAATATCCATTCCGGAAACGGGATCGTGGTAAAGGGAATCCATGATCTTGCGGTACGGTTTTCGAAATGCTGCGCGCCGGTGCCCGGGGATGAGATCATCGGTTTCGTGACCAGAGGACGGGGGATCTCGATCCACCGCACGGACTGCGTGAATATCCTTTCGATCCCGGAAACGGAGCGGAACCGGATCATCGAGGCGGAGTGGGAGGACTCGGCCAGCGTGAGCCGGGAGGGCAAGTACAGCGCCGAGATCAAGATCGTGGTGAACAACCGGCCCGCACTTCTTGCGGATATCACGAGGCTGCTTTCCGAGGCCGGGATCAGCATCCTCGCGCTCAATACAAATATGGGGAAGACCGGAGTCGGTACCGTGGCGGTTTCCTTCGAGATCGGGAACCGGGAGGAGCTGGAGCAGATCATTACGAAACTGCGCACCGTGGAAAGCGTGATCGATATTACCCGTACCACGGGATGATCCCCACATTCCGACATTATGTAAACTAAGAGAAAAGGGGGTAGGCATGCCGGATATCAAGATCGGAAAGATCACATTGGGAATGGCGATGACGAACACTTATTTCGTCTATCGCGAAGGGATAAAAGACTGCATCGTCTTTGATCCCGCGGACAAGGGAGAATGGCTTTTTCAGAAGCTTTCGGACAACGGATTCGAAGTGAAGGCCATCTTTCTTACCCATGGCCATTTTGATCATATCTGGGGTGTCGAAGAACTGGCGAAGCTCTCCGGCGCCGAAGTCTATGCCGCAAAAGAAGAGGAGAAGCTCCTTTCGGATCCCAAAATGAATGTCTCCGCAAGCTGCGGGAGACCCTGCAGCGTAAATCCCGGGCATCTTCTTAAAGACGGTGAGGAGGTAAGGATCGCGGATATCACGATCCGGATGATCGAAACCCCGGGGCATACGGGAGGAAGCTGCTGCTTCTATCTTGAGGAAGCGGGGTTCCTTATTGCGGGGGATACGATCTTTTGCGAATCGGTAGGAAGGACGGATCTTCCCACCGGCTCCATGAGCACGCTGATCCGGAGTATCAATGAGAAACTGATGACCCTCCCGGATGAGACCAGAGTCTATCCGGGGCACGGCGAGGCCACCACCATCGCCCACGAGAGGGAGTATAACCCTTTTCTGTAAATATGGACATTCTTGCTGTATCGGTGAATCAACCGGGATTCCAATATGAACTTCATGCGCTGGTTTCCGCCTTCTATCCGGGAGTGACGGTGAAGGTGGTTTCGAATGACGATCTCACAAGCTCCACCGGGGGACTCCCCGATATTATGGTGGGGATCAACGGGGATCAGGCGCTTTTTGCCTCCTTTACCGACGAAGGACCTCAGGATGTGATCTCGGCGGATCTTGACGGGGTTACGGATAAGGCGGTTCGTAAGCAGCTTGTGGGGCGCCTTGTCTATATGGGGCTTAATCAGCTGACGGGAAAGCGGCTTCCCTGGGGGACTCTGACCGGGATCCGTCCGGTCAAACTGGTGTCGGGGCTTATCCGTGACGGACTTGAAGAGGCGGATCTTAAGGAGTATATGCAGACCGTCTATATGATCTCGGACGAAAAACTCGCCCTTGCTTCAAGGATCGCGATGATCCAGCAGCCAGTGGTGGATTCGCTTTCTCCGGAAGGCTTTTCGCTCTATATCGGGATCCCGTTCTGCCCCTCCCGCTGCCTTTACTGCTCCTTCACCTCCTATCCGGCGGATCGCTGTGAGGATCTGATGGATCCCTATCTGGAGGCGCTTTTTAGGGAGATTGACTTTGCCGCGGAACGTTTTGCGGAGATCGGGCCGGACAGCATCTACATCGGGGGCGGAACTCCGACAAGCCTTTCGCCGGAGCGTCTTTGCCGGCTCCTTGAAAAGGTGAATTCCTCCTTTGACCGTTCGCGTCTTAAGGAGTTTACCGTGGAGGCGGGGCGCCCGGACAGCATTGATGCGGAAAAACTCCGGGTCCTTAAGGAGGCAAAGGTGAGCAGGATCTCCATCAATCCGCAGACCATGAATCCGGAGACCCTCGGGAGGATCGGAAGAAAGCATACGCCGGAAGACATAATCCGCGCCTTTGAGATCTCAAGGAAAGCCGGTTTTCGGAATATCAACGCGGATATCATTCTGGGGCTTCCCGGGGAAGGACCTTCGGAGGTGAAAAGAACGATGGAAGAGATCGAAAAGCTCTCTCCGGAGAGCCTGACCGTCCATTCCCTCGCGATCAAGCGGTCCTCAAAGCTGAAGGAGGAGCTCCGGGAGGATGTGTCCCGGGGGGCCATCGAGAATACGGAGGAGATGATGCGCCTTACCTCGGAAGGGGCGGCACGGATGGGAATGGATCCGTATTATCTTTACCGCCAGAAGAACATCGCGGGCAATTTCGAGAACACGGGCTACGCGAAGGCGGGCTGCTACGGGATCTATAACGTGGCCATCATGGAAGAGGTGCAGTCCATCGTGGCGCTTGGAGCCGGTACGGTAACAAAAAGGGTATATCCCGGTGGCCGGATCGAACGCTGTGACACGGTGAAGGATCTGAAACTCTATCTCGAAAAAACCGATGAGATGATCGAAAGAAAAAGGAAGCTTTTCGACGGTGACTGAAATTACGCGATATTGATGGATATGGTATTATCGGTTTAGCATAAGAAACGGAAAGGAGTATTATTTGGATTCGGACAGTTTGCCCCAAATACTAGGGATCATTCTTTTATTGTTTTTCTCGGCGTTCTTTTCTTCGGCCGAAACGGCGCTTACGACGGCGAACAAGGTAAGGCTTAAGACACTTGCCGAGGAGGGGAACCGGAGAGCGAAAAGAGCGCTCAAGGTACAGGCGGAATACGGGAAGATGCTGAGCACGATCCTGATCGGAAACAACATCGTCAACATCGCCGCCACCGCGCTTGCCACGGTTCTGGCTTCGAAGATCAGCATTCCGGTGGGGCTTGTCACTGGGATCCTTACCGTGATCGTCCTTATGTTCTGCGAGATCCTTCCGAAGAATATCTCCATGGCGAAGGCGAACACTCTCGCGCCTTTGTACGGGGGCGTGATCTTCGTGCTGATGAAGCTCTTTACTCCCTTCATCTTTATCTTTGACGGGATCTCAAAAGCGTTTATGAAGCTTTTCGGGATCGACACCTCGGCCAAGGACATGATGACGGAGAGCGAATTCCTCACTTATGTGGACGTGAGCCATGAGGACGGAGTGATCGAGGATGATGAAAAAGAGATCATCATGAACGTGTTTGACTTCGGCGATCATGTTGCAAAGGATATCATGATCCCGCGGGTGAACATCGAGATGCTGAGCATTAACGCCACCCTTCAGGAGACCCTGGACACCTTCCGCACCCATATGTACACGCGGCTTCCGGTCTATGACGGGGACCGCGAGAACGTGGTGGGGCTCATCAACATCAAGGATATGATCAATATCCGGGAGGCAGAGGATTTCTCCGTTGAGAAGCTGATGTACGAGGGCTATTACACCTATGAGTACAAAAAGACGGCGGAGCTTCTGAACGAGATGCGCTCCGAGCGGGCAAACGTAGCCTTTGTCCTCAATGAATACGGGACACTCGAAGGGATGATCACCCTCGAAGACCTGCTTGAGGAGATCGTGGGGGAGATCCGGGATGAATATGACGCGGATGAGGAGAACCTGATCCAGAAGATGGAGGAGAACACCTGGCTTATTGAGGCCAGCATGAAACTCGATGATATCAACGATGAACTGGGTACGGACTTAAGCTCGGAGGACTACGATACCATCGGAGGGCTTGTCATCGAATATCTCGAGGACCGGATCCCGGAGGACGGCGAGACGATCACGACAAAGGAAGGGGCGGTGCTCCGCGTGTCGGGGATCGTGAAGAACCGCATCGAAAAGGTGATCCTGACTCTGCCCGAAAAGGAAGAAGAGGAAGAGAAAAATTAGTCTTTTCATATGTATGGGATTGTGCTATACTTGCTTAGTCTGTTTGAAAGGAGATTTTCATGAAGAGGATCAAGACTTTAACAACCAGAGACCTTAAGGAATCAATGAAAAAGGGCGGTTGCGGCGAATGCCAGACCTCCTGCCAGTCTGCCTGCAAGACTTCCTGCACGGTAGGCAACCAGAAGTGTGAAAGCCTGAAAAAATAAGGCATTAACATGCATTTTGGGGCAAAATACAATCGAGTAGGGAGTTTTCCCCCTACTCGATTGTGTGTTCGGAGTGCGGAATGATACATCAGTATGTAAACAACGGCTATCATATCGTTCTGGATGTGAATTCGGGTTCCGTTCATGTGGTGGATGAACTGGTCTACCGGATGATCGCTCTTCTTGACGGAGCTCTTTCAAATAACGAAAAGACTCCGGAAGAGGAGCTGCTTTCTCTTTGCAGAAAGGAGCTTACCGGTGATTATACCCCGGAAGCGATCGAAGAAGCCTTCGGCGAGATCAAAGAGATCCGCGACAGCGGACAGCTCTTTACGGACGACCCGTATGAGCGGTATATCGCGGATTTTGCGAAGAGGGATACCGTTGTCAAGGCACTCTGCCTTCACATAGCCCATGACTGCAATCTCGCCTGCAGATACTGTTTCGCCGGCGAGGGGGAGTATCACGGGAAACGGGCGCTTATGAGCGCGGAGACCGGCCGGGCCGCCATCGATTTTCTGATCGCGAACTCCGGAAACCGCGTCAACCTCGAGGTGGACTTTTTCGGGGGTGAACCGACGCTCAATTTTGATGTGGTTAAGGAGATCGTCCGCTACGGGCGCTCTCTGGAAAAGGAACACAATAAGAACTTCCGCTTTACGCTGACAACCAACGGGATCCTGTTTGACGATGATATGCTTGAATTTGCGAACCGCGAGATGAGCAATATCGTCCTGAGCATCGACGGCCGGAAGGAAGTGAACGACCGGATGCGTCCGCTCCGCGGAGGGCAGGGGAGCTATGACAGGATCGTTCCGAAGTATCTTAAAACGGCGGAATCCCGCGGTCAGACGAATTATTACGTGCGCGGCACCTACACGCATTACAATACGGATTTTTCAAAGGATGTGCTTCACCTTGCGGATCTCGGCTTTAAGCAGATCTCGGTGGAGCCGGTGGTGGCTTCCCCCGAGGATGATTATGCCATAAGGGAGGAAGATCTTCCGGTCCTTTGTGAAGAATATGATACCCTCGCAAAAGAGATGATAAAACGTCATAAGGAAGGAAGGGGGTTCAACTTCTTCCACTTTATGATCGATCTTGAGGGAGGTCCCTGCGTCGCGAAAAGACTTTCCGGCTGCGGCTCCGGGACGGAGTATCTTGCGGTCACCCCCTGGGGAGACCTTTATCCCTGCCATCAGTTTGTGGGGAATGAAGATTTTCTGCTGGGAAATGTTAAGGACGGGATCCGAAGACATGACCTTACGGACATGTTTCGGTCCTGCAACGTCTATGCAAAGAGCGCCTGCAGGGAGTGCTTCGCGAAGTTTTTCTGCTCCGGCGGATGCGCGGCGAATTCCTATAATTTCCATAAGGATATCAATGCATCCTACGAGACGGGATGCGTACTTCAGAAGAAACGGATCGAGTGCGCCATCATGCTGAAAGCGGCACTCATGGAAGAAGAAGGAGAGTAAGATTATGAAAAAGGTTACGGCAGTCATTACACTCATCGTGCTGGTGGCCCTGCTTGCGGTATTCGGCATCACCTGTACGACCGGTTTTACCGGAGAGGGCGGCGCGGCGAAGGACATCCCCCTGGGACTTGATCTTGAAGGCGGTGTTTCCATCACCTACAAAGTTGTCGGAGACGGCAATCCTTCCAAGGAGGATATGTCCGATACGATCTACAAGCTGCAGCAGAGGGTATCCGGATACAGCACGGAGTCCGTGGTATACCAGGAGGGCTCGGACCGGATCAACATCGAGATTCCGGGCGTAACGGACGCGAATGAGATCCTTGAGGAACTCGGAAAACCCGGACAGCTCTACTTTATCCGCGAAACCGCCGAAGACGGCTCGAAGAACTACCAGATGGTAAGTCTTGGGGAAGGCTTCGGTTATACCTATATGCTTTCGAAAGATATCGAGGATCTGATCTCCACCGGGGATGTGGTGCTGAACGGTACCGATGTCAAAACGGCCCAGGCCGGCTCCATTCAGGATCAGATGACCAAGAACAACGAATTCGTGGTTTCTCTTTCCATGACGGAGGAGGGCACGAAGAAGTTCGCGGACGCGACGACGAAAGCCTTCGCGGCCGGAGAGTCCATCGCGATCTACTATGACGGTCAGATCGTGAGTGCGCCGAGAGTAAACGCGGCCATCACGGACGGTCAGGCACAGATCACCGGAAGCTTCACCTATGAAGAGGCGGAGCATCTTGCTTCCACGATCCGCATCGGCGGACTGAAGCTCGAACTTGAAGAACTGCATTCCAAGATCGTAGGCGCCCAGCTGGGTACCGACGCGATCTCCACGAGCCTTAAAGCCGGTCTCATCGGTTTTATCCTCATCGTGGTATTCATGATCGTCGTTTACCGCGTGGCGGGTTTTGCGGCATCCCTTGCCCTGGCGCTTTATGCGGAACTTATCATCATCCTTCTGGATGCCTTTGAGATCACCCTTACCCTGCCGGGTATCGCGGGTATCATCCTTTCGATCGGTATGGCGGTGGATGCGAACGTGATCATCTTCGCCCGTGTCCGTGAGGAACTGGCGAAGGGAAAGACCGTTGATTCTTCCGTGGATATCGGCTTTAAGAAAGCCCGTTCCGCGATCCTTGACGGAAATATCACCACACTGATCGCAGCCGCTGTTCTGGGAGTACTCGGGACAGGCTCCATCAAGGGCTTTGCCGCGACGCTGGCTCTCGGTATCATCCTTTCCATGTTTACGGCAATGGTGATCACCCGTCTTATCATGAAGGCCTTCCTTGCCATCGGCCTGAAATCCGAAAAGCTCTATGGCGTGGCAAAGGAACGCAAGCCCATCGGCTTCCTCGGAAAGAAGAACCTGTTCTTCATTATTTCCGGCGCAGCGATCCTTGCAGGCTTCATCTTTATGGCGATCAACGCCGGACGGGGTGTGCGGGCCCTCAATTACAGCCTTGATTTCGTGGGCGGCACTTCAACGGAGATCACCTTTAACGAAGACCTTTCTCTTGCGGATATCGACTCGAAAGTCGTACCTCTTATCGAAAAAGTCACCGGAGACGGAAACGTGCAGAGCCAGAAGATCGAAGGCACGAACAACGTGATCTTCAAGACCCGTTCCCTGAGCCCGGATGAAAGAACGAAGCTTGCCGACGATCTGGTGGAGAATTTCGGCGTCGACGCGGACAATATCACCTCCGAGACCATCAGCTCCACGATCTCCTCGGAAATGAAGCTGGATGCGGTCATCGCGGTAGTTGTGGCTTCCCTGCTCATGCTTGCCTATATCTGGATCCGGTTCAAGGATGTGCGCTTCGGCTGCTCCTCCGTACTGGCCCTGATCCATGACGTACTGGTGGTACTTGCTTTCTATGCCATCGCCCGGGTATCGGTGGGAAGCACGTTCATCGCCTGCATGCTGACGATCGTCGGTTATTCCATTAATGCCACCATCGTTATCTTCGACCGTATCCGTGAGAACGCGCAGTATATCAGCCGGAAGGACAGCTATGAGGAGATGGTCAACAATTCCATCACCCAGACGCTTTCCAGATCCGTGTTCACTTCCCTTACCACCTTCATCATGGTCGCGGCACTCTATGTGCTCGGCGTGACCTCGATCAAGGAATTCGCGCTGCCGCTGATGGTGGGCATTCTCTGCGGTACCTATTCCTCCATCTGCCTTGCCTCCGCGATCTATATGGTTCTGAGAAAGGTGTGGAAGATCAAAAAGGAATCATAATCTATGGAAGAAAAATGGCTCGTTGCCGCGAAGCACGCGGATACTGAGACCATGGCGAAAAAGCTGAATATGAACGAGATCCTCGTCAGGGTTCTTATGAACAGGGGGCTGGATTCCGAAGAAGGGATCGGGCGTTTCCTTAAAGGAACCCTCGCGGATCTTTATGATGGGAGCCTTATGAAGGATATGAATAAGGCTCTCATTGTTTTGGAGGATGCCGTAAGAAAGGGAGAAAAGATCCGGATCATCGGGGATTATGATGTGGACGGCGTGACCGCGGCCTGCATTCTCTTAAGGGTGCTCCGGGAAGCGGGGGGGCGTGCCGACACCGTGATCCCCCACCGGGTGATCGACGGCTACGGTCTGAACGACCGGCTGATCGAAGAGGCAAAGGCGGACGGGATCGATCTGATCCTTACCTGTGACAACGGGATTGCCGCATCCGCCCAGATCCGTCTCGCCGCCGGGTACGGTATGAAAGTGGTGGTGACCGATCATCATGAGGTCCCTTATAACGAAACGGAAGACAGGAAGACCTATATCCTTCCCGCGGCGGAGGCTGTGGTCGATCCGAAGAGGGAGGACTGCCCCTATCCCTTCAAGGGGATCTGCGGCGCGGTGGTGGCCTGGAAACTGGGGGCGCTTCTTCTGAAAAGATTATCGGCGGAGCGGAACATCGATCCGGATGCGGTCATGCGGGAGCTTCTTCCCTTCGCGGCGCTGGCTACGGTGTGCGATGTGATGGAACTCAGGGATGAGAACAGGATCATCGTCCGGGAGGGACTTTCGGAGCTCCGGAAAACCCGGATTCCCGGCCTTGCGGCACTGCTTGAGGTGAACGGACTTGCGGGCAAAGCGGTCACCGCTTACCATGCGGGCTTTGTCCTCGGCCCGTGTCTTAACGCGACGGGACGGCTTGATACCGCACAAAGGGCCGTGGAACTTTTTGAGACCGGTGATCCGGCCGGCGCGCTGTCTCTTGCGGGAATCCTGAAACAGCTTAACGAAGAGCGGAAAGAGCTTACGGAGCGCGGTGTTGAGATGGCGATCGAAAGCATAACTTCCGGCGGATTCTCCGGTGACAGGGTGCTGGTGGTCTATCTGCCCGGGGTCCATGAATCCATTGCCGGGATCATCGCCGGAAAAGTGCGTGAGCATTTCGGAAAACCCTCTTTCGTGATCACGGATTCGGAAGAAGGGGTGAAGGGCTCGGGACGCTCGATCGAAGAATACGATATGTATGCGGAGCTTACGAAAGTAAGCGATCTTTTCACGAATTTCGGCGGGCATAAGATGGCGGCGGGGCTTTCCATGGCTTCTTCCGATGATGTTTTGAAACTTAGAAAGAGACTGAACGGAAACTGCACTCTCACCGGGGAGGATCTTGCGCTTAAGATCCGGATCGACGCGGAAGTCCCTCTCTCCGATATCACGCTGCGTCTGCTGGATTCTCTTTCCGCATTTGAGCCCTACGGAGTCGGCAATCCGAAGCCGCGTTTTACGGACCGCGGGGTATCCCTGCTTTCCTACAGTATTCTCGGGAAAAACAGGAACGCCGGGAAATTCCGGGTGAAGGACCGGAGAGGAAGCATCGTGGATATCATAACCTTCGGAAACCAGGATCTGCTTTCGGAGGATCTTTCCGGGCTTTTCGGCGAGGATGCTCCCGGCCGGCTTATGAGGGGTGAGGTTTCACCGGAAGAGATGGTAATAGACCTTGTCTACAGCCCGCAGATCAATGAATTCCGGGGAACAAGAAATATACAGATCGTTATGGAGCATTACCGCAGAAGCGAAACAGAGGATGCGCGATGATTGCGACGGTATCTTTAAATCCCGCCATAGACAAGACCATCACGATGCCCTCGATCACCATCGGGGATGTGAACCGCGTGAACGGTGTCGTGAACATCGCGGGCGGGAAAGGCGTGAACGTGGCAAAGGTGCTCAGGCAGTACGATTATGAGGTAAAGACGCTGGGATTTGCCGGAGGCTATACCGGGGAGATGATCGCGAACACGGTGCGGCATCTGGGCGCGGAAGACGCGTTTACCTTTATCAAGGGGGAAACCCGTACCTCGATGAATCTCGTGACGGAGGACGGGAATGTCACGGAACTTTTGGAACCGGGCCCGAGGATCATTCCCTCGGAACTGAAAAG
>JAILLW010000053.1 GCA_024692955.1 Lachnospiraceae bacterium
TCTTTAATACCATCATCGTAGGGGTCGCGGCACGGAGCATGGAGTTTTCGAAGGAAGACTGGATCGGGGTCATCGAAGAGACGGTGCCTCCGAAAACGAAGGAGATTAACATCAGGGCATTTGAAGCCGGATTTGAGCTTAAGGCGGAATCTTGAACGAACCGAATTTTCAAAAAGAACTGGACAGGATCCTTGCGGATGAGGAAAACCGCGGGAAAAAGCTCTTTCTGCACAGCTGCTGCGCTCCTTGCAGCAGCTATGTGCTTATTTATCTGAGATCTTTTTTCCGGATCACGGTCTTTTATTACAATCCGAACATCACGGAGGATGCGGAATATGTCCACCGGCTTTCGGAACAGAAGCGCCTCATCGAAGTACTGAACGAAGAGGCGAAGGAAGCCCGGGAAGAGGGCGGCTCAGCCCCTTATCCCGTCATGATCAGGGAAGGAAGTCACGATACCGCGCTCTGGTACCGGTCCGTGGAGGGACTGGAGGCGGAGAAGGAAGGCGGCGCAAGGTGTGAGGTCTGCTTCAGAATGCGGCTTTTTGAGACGGCGAAAAGGGCGAAGGAAGCCGGAGCCGATTATTTCGGAACGACCCTTACCATCAGCCCCTTAAAGAACGCGAAACTCATCAACATCCTCGGGGCGGAGGCCGCTGCGGGATCCGGAGTGCTCTGGCTTCCGGCTGACTTTAAAAAGAAGGAAGGCTACAAGCAGTCCATCGAATTATCAAGAAAATACGAACTCTACCGGCAGGATTACTGCGGATGCGGGTTTTCGAAAAAAGAGCGGCAAAAGGCCGTCAAAGAAACGGAGCGGGAGCAATGAAAAAACTGATCGATCTTATCACCGAAGAAATGAAAGGCGCGTTTGAAAAGGCGGGTTACGATCCGGAACTCGGAAAGGTATCCGTTTCGAACCGCCCCGACCTTTGCGAATATCAGTGCAACGGTGCGATGGCAGGAGCGAAGCTTTATCACAAGGCGCCGGTCGCCATCGCCGGCGAGGTTGCCGGAAAACTTGCCGAAAGCCGCGTATTTTCCATGGCGGAGGCCGTGAATCCGGGCTTCCTTAATCTGAAGCTCCGGGAGGATTTCCTTTCGGAATACCTGAAGGAGATGGCTGCTTCGGAAAAATACGGCCTTGAAGCGCCCGAAAAGCCAAAGACCGTGATCGTGGACTACGGCGGGCCGAATGTCGCGAAGCCTCTTCACGTGGGGCATCTTCGCTCGGCGGTCATCGGCGAAGCGGTAAAGCGCCTTTGCGCCTATGTCGGACACCGGGCAATCGGCGATATCCATATGGGAGACTGGGGCCTCCAGATGGGGCTTGTGATCACGGAGATCAGGGAAAGGATGCCGGATCTGCCCTATTTCGATCCGGATTTTGACGGGGAATACCCGGAGGATGCGCCCTGCACCGTGGAGGATCTTTCGGAGATCTATCCCACGGCTTCCGGGAAATCCAAGGACGATCCCGCCTACAGGGAGCGGGCCATGGAAGCGACCCTGAAGCTTCAGAACGGCGACAGGGGCTGCCGCGCGCTCTGGGAACGGATCATGAAGATCTCCGTCGAAAACATGAAGGAGATCTACGATTCCCTGGATGTACACTTCGAGCTCTGGAACGGGGAGTCCACGGTTCAGGAACTGATCCCCGGAATGCTTCGGTACCTGAAGGAGAAAGACTATATGCACCTTTCCGAAGGGGCCTGGGTCATAGACGTCAAGGAAGAGTCCGATACGAAGGAGATGCCGCCCTGCATCGTTGTGAAGTCGGACGGGGCCTCGCTTTACAATACGACGGATCTTGCCACGATCATGGACCGCGTGCACAAATACGCTCCGGAACAGATGATCTATCTTACGGACAAGCGGCAGGACCTTTATTTTGAACAGGTTTTCCGCGCCGCGAGGAAGAGCGGACTCGTTCCTTCGGAAACGGAGCTTGTGCATATCGGCTTCGGTACCGTGAACGGAAAGGACGGTCATGCCTTTAAGACCAGGGAAGGCGGTGTGATGAAGCTTTCGGATCTGATCGCCGATACCTGCGAAAGGACTCATGACAGGATCCTGGAATCCAGGGAAATGCCGGAGGAGGAAGCCTTAAAGACCGCATCGATCGTGGCTCTTGCCGCGCTGAAATACGGGGATCTTTCCAATCAGGCCACCAAGGATTACATTTTCGATATGGAGAAATTCACTTCCTTTGAGGGAGATACCGGTCCCTATATCCTCTACACCATCGTCCGGATCAAATCGATCCTCGCAAAGATCGCAGAGTCGGGGACAGATTTGGGCAAGGCGGTCTTTTCCGTCAGCCGTTCGGAGGCGGAAAAGAGCCTGATGACGGATCTTGCCCGCTTCAATGCCGTGATCGAGGCCGCGTACAGGGAGATCGCGCCGCACAGGATCTGCGCGTACATTTATGAGCTCGCCAATGACTTCAACCGTTTCTATCATGAAACGAAGATCGTGACGGAGGAAGATGAGGAAAAGAAATCCGGCTGGATCGCCCTGCTCCTTCTTGCGAAGGGGATTCTGGAAACCTGTATCGGGATCCTCGGGTTTACCGCACCGGATAAGATGTAGACAAAAGACGGACCGGAAGATCAGGCCGGACCGTTGTATTTAAAGCCCATCATCGTGATGTCGTCAAACTGCTCCGCATCTTTGACGAATTCATCGATGGCGCACCTCACATTGGAAAGAACGGTTTCGGGAGAGGCATCGGGGTCTCTGTTCAGGGCTTCGAGGAGACGCGCCTCTCCGAAGAGGCTGCGGTCCGGGTCGCAGGCCTCCGTGACCCCGTCCGTATATACGAAGATACTGTCACCGGGATGCAGAAGAAATTCATGCTCCCGGTATTTTAATCCTTCGATGGCGGCCACGGGCATGGCGTGCCGGTATTTCACAAGTTCATAACCGCCTCCCGCACGGCAAAGAGCCGGGTGCTCATGTCCGGCATTGGCGGCAAAGCCCTGCCCGGTGGAGATCTGAAGTACCGCGAACCAGACCGTTACGAACTGTTCCGCCAGATCCTTTTCGCACAGGGTCGCGTTCACATCCGAAAGCATTTCTCCGACGGTGCCTCCGGCGGCGGCACGGAGCTTTAAGAGGAGCTTGGCCACCATCATAAGCAGGGCGGCGGGGATCCCTTTTCCGGAAACATCCGCCATTACGAGTCCGAGGTGATCCTCATCGATCAGGAAAAAGTCATAGAAATCGCCGCCCACCTCCTTGGCGGGACTCATGGAAGCGTAGATCTCGAATTCATGCCGGTCCGGGAAGGGCGGGAATTTGTTCGGAAGGATGGCGGTCTGGATCCGGGAAGCGATGAAAAGCTCCGTTCCGATCTGCTTTTTCTCCGCAGTCAGATTGGTCAGGCGGCTGATGTGATCCAGGGTGTCGGTCTCCATCTTCAGGATCGAGGCGCCGAGGTCGTTGATTTCGGTGATGGTACTGATATCCGTAAGAGTGCCTTCTTCGGCCTCCGTGTTCTCCGCCGCGAAGCGCTCCGCCTCCTTCGCAAGGATCTTCACCGGACGGACGAAGGATCTCCTTAAGAATATGTAGGCCGATGCGCACGAAAGGGCCGCAAGGAGCAGCGTGACCAGAGCGATGCGGAAAAGGAAACGCGCCCGTCCGCTCTTAAGCTCCGACATGGGGCGCTGAACACAGAGGATCGCGGTCACATTTCCGAGATTGTCCCTGATCGGAACGAGGGAGGTCACATGGGGCTCCTTCCCTCTGAGATTCGAGGTCCGGACGACAAAGCCCCGGTTGAGACCCTCTTCGCAGATCTGCCGGTAGATCTCCCGGTATTCCCCGTTGGTGGTCGCCTGCCGGTGGCCGATCTCCCAGGGGGCATAGTTGCTGTTGCGGTTTTCCACGCTGACCACTGCCGTAAAATTCGCGTAATCCGTGCGGTCCGGGTCGATCACGTAGATCAGGGTCACATTCTGTTTCTGACAGAAGGTATCAAGATAATCCTTCATAAGACGGTATTCGTCACTGTCGCCGCCGGTTTCGAGAAAGCTTTTGATCAGGCGCCCGTCCACCAGCATGGAAGCCGTTTCCGCGGTGCGGAAGGCCGATTCGTTATATTCGGAGGTCAGGGATTCAGTGAACTGATAATAACCCGCAAGACTCTGGAGCAGGCCGAATAAAAGGAGCAGAAAGACGGTCCCTCCGATGATCCGGAAGGTCATGGACCGGGTCAGCCGGCGGGGATTCTTGGTGAGTCCGGGATTTGTTTTTTCTTCCATGCACAACTCCTTGAATGAGATAAACCTACTATACCACAGATCGAACTTACTTGACAGACCCCCGTGCGCCCGTGTAAAATAAAAAGGCAGATCATGCAGGATTAGTACATCGGTAGTACACCGGCTTCCCAAGCCGGTGAGGCGGGTTCGATTCCCGTATCCTGCTTCAATGAAACCGCCTGGTTATAGGCTTTCCAGCCAGAAACCGGCGGTTTATGTATAAGGAGCGAAATCATGATCTATCATTTTTTCAGTGCGTACCCGAATGTGTTGATGGGGCTTGGAGCCGTGACGGCGTTTCTGCTGACGGTCTTCGGGCTCTTTTCATTTCACAGAGACCTGCCGGCGGATGAGGGCCGGGCTTTTGCGGTAGAGGGCAAACTCTCAAAGGGAAAGCCGAGGGGTGCGGGGCTGATCTTCATTCTCGCCTTCGTGGTGGCCACCCTTCTTTTTGCCCCTTTCAAGCCGGAATATCTGATCTATGCCGGGCTTGTGGGAGTGGAGATGCTGACGGGTTTTCTTGACGATGCGGCCAAAAAGCCCTGGGGGCCCTGGAAGAAAGGGCTTCTGGATCTTCTGGTCTCGGCCATCATCGCATTCACCTACGTGCATTATAACGGGACGGAGATTTCCATCGGGCTCCTCGGATTCTCCTTTTCCATGAACCGCTGGGTGCTCTATCTAATCGGTACCGCTCTGGTATGGGGCTCCATCAATGTGACGAACTGCGCGGACGGCGTGGACGGTCTTTCCGGTACTCTTGTTATGGTCACGATTCTGAGCTTCCTTTTCATGGACATCTACAACATCCCCGAGATCGGCAACGGCTACGGAAATCTCGGAAGATTCACCTATCTTGTGGTCTTCTTTATGGCATCGATCCTTGCCTATCTCTGGTTTAACGCTCCCCCGAGCTCTCTTCTTATGGGAGATGCCGGGTCCCGCTCCATGGGCGTATTCATCGGAATCCTGGCCTTAAAGAGCAAAATGCCCTTCCTGTATCTTGTCTTTGCCGTTGTGATCGTTCTTGACGGCGGACTCGGGCTCATCAAGATCGCCTGCATCCGTGTCTTTAAAAAAAATCCTTTCAAAAATCTGCGGACGCCTCTTCACGATCATGTGCGGAAGAATATCAAGAACCCCTGGTCAAACGAGCAGGTGGACATGCGCTTCGCGATCATCCAGGCGATCATTTCCGTCGCCTACATATTCCTGTTTTTACGCTAAAGGGGGAACAGAATGAAGAAAACGCTCGATTATAAGAAATACTCCGCCATCGCGAGACAGGCAGCCGCGGACGGACAGGTCCTTCTTGAGAACAACGGGATTCTTCCCCTGAAAAAGGGACTCAGGGTCGCGGTATTCGGGAGGATCCAGACTCATTATTACAAATCGGGCACAGGCTCGGGCGGCATGGTGAACGTAAACCGCGTGGTGGGGATTCTGGACGCGCTTCTTGAAGCGGAAAAGAAGAGCGGCGCCGTAAAGGTGGACAGGACCCTGATGAAGACCTACCGCGAGTGGGAAAAGGAGAATCCCTTTGACAGCGGAAAGGGCTGGGGGCAGGAACCCTGGTGTCAGGAGGAGATGCCCCTTAAGGACGATTTCGTAAAGAAGATCGCGGCCGGAAACGACTGTGCCCTGGTGATCATCGGAAGGCTCGCCGGAGAAGACCGTGACAACAGCGCCGAAGAGGGGGCCTACTACCTTTCCAAAGGGGAGAGAGCGATGCTTGACTGTGTGCGGCATCACTTTAAAAAGATCGTCATCATCCTCAATGTGGGAAATATCATCGATATGAATTTCGTCAGGGAATACAGACCCGATGCGGTGCTTTACGCATGGCAGGGCGGAATGCTCGGCGGGTACGGAACGGCGGATGTTTTGACCGGCGCGGTCAATCCCTCCGGAAGCCTGACCGATACCATCGCGAAGGAGATCTCCGATTATCCTTCGGAGGGAAATTTCGGGGATCCGGACGAAGCGGTCTACGCGGAGGATATCTTCGTGGGCTACCGGTATTTCGAGACCTTCAAAAAGGACCGGGTGCTCTATCCCTTCGGATACGGGCTGTCCTATACACAGTTTAAGATCACGGCGGGAGAACCTGCCCTTACCGGGATCAAGGATCCCGCAAGGGAGGCTGTCACTCTTTCGGCAAGTGTCAAAAACACCGGCAAGCGCGAAGGAAAAGTCAGCGTGAAGATCTTTATCAAGGCGCCCAACGGCCGCCTCGGAAAGAGCGCGAGAGTACTTGCGGCCTTCTGGAAGACGGGAGAACTTTCGCCGGGTGAGGAGGCAGGCTGTTCCTTCCGGATCCCGCTTAAGAATTTCGCCTCCTTCGATGAGACCGGAAAATGCGGTCTCGGCACCGGCTGGGTGCTTGAGAAGGGAGAATACGGGATCTACGCGGGACAGGATGTAAGGTCCGCTGCCCTTGCCGGAAGCGTATCCCTTTCGAAGGATCTGATGATCGAAAAACTGGAGAATGCCTGCGGTCCCGTGAAGGCTTTCAAAAAAATGACGGCAGTGTCGGAAGGCTCTGACGGATCTGTCAGACTTGTTATGGAAGATGCGTCATTAAGAAAAGACACCATGACCTCCCGCAGAAAGAAAAGGCTCCCGAAGGATCTTCCCCTTACGGGCGACAGGGGCTATAAGCTTAAGGACGTGAAATCCGGAAAGGTTTCCATGGATGCCTTTATCTCCCAGTTTGACCGGGATGAACTCTTGACGATCATCCGGGGTGAGGGAATGGGATCCGCAAAGGTAACTCCCGGAACGGCTTCCGCCTTCGGAGGGATCAGCCCGGCGCTTAAGGATTTCGGGATCCCGGTTGGCTGCATGGATGACGGCCCCTCCGGAATGCGGCTTGACAGCGGCGTCAAGGCCTTTTCCCTTCCGAACGGGACGCTCCTTGCTTCCACCTTTGATGAAAAACTGAATGAGGAGCTCTTTTCGATGGTGGGGATCGAGATGCTGAAGAACAGGGTCGATGTGCTCCTCGGACCCGGAATGAACATTCACAGACATCCGCTGAACGGGCGGAATTTCGAATACTTTTCCGAGGATCCCTATCTGACCGGCGTCATCGGCGCCGCCCAGATCCGCGGGATGCAGAAGAGCAGGGTGACCGGGACCATCAAGCATTTCTGCTGCAACAATCAGGAGACCGGAAGGCAGCAGGTGGATCCCGTCCTTACGGAGCGGGCTCTTCGCGAGATCTATCTTAAGGGCTATGAGATCGCGGTTCAGGACGGTGCGGATTCGGTGATGAATACCTACTGCCGCGTGAACGGAACCTGGACTTCCGGCTGCTATGACTTAAATACCACGATCCTCAGGGAACAGTGGGGCTTTGAAGGCATCGTGATGACCGACTGGTGGGCACAGGTTTCCGACGAGGGCGGAAAGCCCGACCGCAGGAATTTCGCCGCGCTTAACCGCGCCCAGTGCGATCTTTACATGTGCGTTCCCGATGCCGGGGCAGATGCGGGAGACAATGCCCGTTCCTCTCTTGACAAGGGAGAGCTCACTCTCGGCGAACTTCAGCGGACCGCGAAGAATATCTGCGGCTTCCTTATGAAATACGCTCCTTTCATCCGGGCGGAGGAAGAAGAGATCGAAGTGAACATCAAAAATGCCGGCAGGGATTTTGCGGAAAAGCCCATAGAGGTGGAGTTCACGGAGATTAAGGACGGCGGTTCGGTGGATCTTTCCGGAGTGACGGTCCGGAGGAATGAGGATTATTACTTCGGCGTGGATCTCCCGGCCCCCGGTTATTATGAGATCACCCTGACGGCAAGGAGCCTCAGCGATAACGAACTTGCCCAGATGAACGTCGTGCTCTTTATGCACGTGACTCCCTGTGCCTCCTATGCTTTTCAGGGCGCCAAAGGCTGGAAGTCGGAGACGAAGGGAGTCTTCACCATTATGCGGCGCAACATCATGCATCTTCATTTCGGCTCGGACGGTCTGGAACTGAAGGAGATCTCCTTCCGGCTCGCCGACCCGTTAAGATAGGGGATCCCTTCCGGTATGCGAAGCGGGGAAAAAGGGATCATGAAAGAAAAAAAGACCGGAGGCAGGCGGCTGATCCCTGTGACGGCTATCATGCTTGCGGTCTTTTTCGCGCTCCTTTTTTTCATACTCCGGTTTCCGTGCCGGGACTTTCTTTCGGCCGCGGACAGGGCGTTCCGGATCCCCGATATCAATTACGGCTTCATCCCGCAGGGGATCGCCTTTGATGAGGAAAGCGGCCTTCTTTTCGTAACGGGACATACGGACAATCATATGGCACCGCCCGTGTATCTTCTTGATCCTTCCGATCCTTCCGAAGTAAAGACGGTCCGGCTCATGACCTACAACGGCTCCGCCCACAGGGGGCAGGCCCGGGGGATCGCGGTGTACGGGGACTACGTCTATGTCGCGGGAAGCCCGGAAAGATATCTTACCTGCTTCCGGAGGGAGGATTTTCTCAGTGCGAAGGACGGGGAAGGGGTCCGCTGCATCGGGGAGTTCGAGACGGGGATCTCGGATACGGACCGATTCCTTTCCGATTTTCTTACCGTTTCCGACGGAAAGCTCTATATCGGGGAATGTGCCGCGGGAGAGGGAAATGAGATCCCGGATTTTCATACGCTGAAAACCGGGAGCGGACAGGAAAACCACGCGGTGATCGTTGCCTTTCCCTTATCCTCCGAAGCGCCTCTCGGGATCTTCGAGACCCCCTGCGAGGCATATTCCATCCCGGATGATGTCCGCGGGATCGCTTTTTATGACGGAAAAGCCTTTCTTTGCGAACGGGATGAAAAGGGGGCTTCGTATCTTTCGGTCTTTGAACCCGTCCCGCCCGAAGAGGGGCATATCTTTCGGATCTACGGGACCGAGCTTCCCCTTTATGAGATCGATTCCTCCTGTCTTTCCGGATCTTTAAGGATCCCGCCCGTGATGAACGGGATCACGTTCCTGTCCGGGCGCCTTTATCTGATCGGATCCTCCGCTTCGAACAGGACCGTATACGGCAAATTCGCGGGCTTTTCCTCCTGTTTTGCCCTGGATCCTTCGAAAGTCTTCTGATACCCCCGCAAAGTTGCTTTTTTTAAACTTTCTGCTATACTGTATCTGTTATGAAAGCAGATTATTCGAAAAGGGGCATAAGGGAAAAAGAACATGCCCTTCATACCGTATATCCGAAGATCATCAAAAAACTCCTTCTGGCGGTGCTCTACCTTGCGCTGATCGCAATGATCGGCGTGGCCATCATCGGCGCCAGCGCCGGCTTCGGCGTATTCAAGGGGATCATCGATACGTCGCCTTCCATCGAGAATGTGGACGTGACTCCTACCGGATTTTCCACCTTTGTCTATGACAATGAGGGAAATCAGATCGCGAAGCTGGTCTCCCAGGACAGCAACCGTATCCCGGTCACCATGGATATGATCCCGGAGAATCTCGCCCATGCTTTCGTGGCTATTGAGGATGAGCGCTATTACGAGCACAACGGGATCGATATCAAGGGTATCATCCGTGCCGCCTATATGGGCATCTCCAACGGTTTCCACTTTACGGAGGGCGCTTCCACCATTACCCAGCAGCTTCTTAAAAACAACGTATTCGTGGGCTGGACCGAAGAGGACGGCTTCTCGGACCGCATGAAGCGGAAGATCCAGGAGCAGTACCTTGCCATCGAACTTTCCAAGACGATGTCCAAGGACGACATCCTCCTGAATTATATGAACACCATCAACCTCGGACAGAATACCCTTGGTGTACAGGCGGCGTCGATGCGCTATTTCAACAAGTCCGTCAGTACCTTAAGCCTTTCGGAGTGCGCGGTCATCGCGGGGATCACCCAGAACCCTTCGAAGTACAATCCGGTCACCCATCCGGACAAGAACGCGGAACGGCGTGACAAGGTCCTTCGCAAAATGCTCGAGCAGGGCTACATTTCCCAGAGCGAATACGATACGGCCATTGCGGATGATGTCTATTCCAGGATCGAGATCGTAAACGACGAAGTGGATGAATCCCTGGTGAATTCCTATTTCGTGGACGCGCTGACGGATGACGTGCTGGAGGATCTGCAGAAGGCCGGCTACAACGATACCCAGGCCTTTACCCTTTTATACAGCGGGGGTCTCAAGATCTATTCGACGCAGGATCCGGATATCCAGAAGATCTGTGACGAGGCATTTACGAACGAAGAGAATTTCCCCAGCGGCTGCCGCTGGCTCTTAAGTTACGCCCTGACCGTGAAAAAGGCCAACGGCGATCTGGATAACCACAGCTCGGAAATGTATAAAAAACATTTTAAGGAAAAGCGCAGCGGCTTTGACATGATCTATGACACCCAGGAGGAAGCCTACGCGGAGATCGAGACCTATAAGGAAGTAGTTCTGAAGGAAGGGGACGAGGTCTATGACGAGAAGGTGAGTCTTTCCGCACAGCCCCAGGTATCCATGACCATCGAGGACCAGCATACGGGTTATGTGGTGGCAATGGTCGGCGGAAGAGGACCGAAGGAAGGAAGCCGTACCTTAAACCGGGCCACGGATACGAAACGTCAGCCGGGTTCCACCTTCAAGATCGTGGCGGGCTATGCTCCGGGACTTGATTCCGGGATGATCACCCTCGCCACCGCCATCAACGACGCGCCTTTTAACTACGCGAACGGAAGGCCGGTCAACAACTGGTACTCGGGCTACCGCGGTCTTTCCAATGTGCGGCAGGGTATCATCGACTCCATGAACATACTGGCCACCAAGGTCATTACCTATATCACGCCCCAGCTGGCCTTTGACTATCTGCAGAATTTCGGTTTCACCACTCTGGTCGAGAGGGAGGAGCGCTATAATGCCACCACCGGAAAGACGGAGATCTATTCGGATATCCAGCAGTCCACGGTACTCGGGGGTCTTACCTACGGCGTGACCAACGAGGAACTGAACGCGGCCTATGCCGCCATTGCAAACGGCGGAACCTATATCAAACCGAAACTCTACACGAAGATCGTCGACCATGACGGCAACGTGATCATCGACAATACCGTCCCGGAGACGAGACAGGTCGTAAAGGAAAATGTGGCCTGGCTGCTCACTTCCGCCATGCAGGATGTGGTGACCTCCGGTACCGGCGCGGCCGTAAACTTCGGAAATATGGCCATCGCGGGAAAGACCGGTACCACCACCGCGAACAATGACCTCTGGTTCGCAGGCTACACCCCGTATTATACGGCCACCGTCTGGGAGGGCTATGACAATAATACGAAGCTCCGTTCCGGCGAGGAGCGGAACATTTCCAAGAGGATGTGGCGTCTCGTGATGTCCCAGATCCACGCGGATCTTGAGTATCAGAGCTTCGAGAAACCGTCCGGCATCGTGACCGCCACGGTATGCGCCTGCTCCGGCAAGCTTCCCATCGCGGGGCTCTGCGACGCACATTTAAAGACGGAATATTTCGCCGAAGGCACCGTTCCGACGGAAACCTGCGACGTGCATTATCAGGGCGCCGTCTGCCAGTACGAGGGACTGCCCGCCCAGGATACCTGCCCCTTCAAGGTGGAGGGCGTGATCGAGGTGCTTCCGGACAATGTTCTGATGTCCGGAGACGCGAACGCCGGAAATCTGGCCGCCAACGTGACCCCGGAAGAGGGAGAGGAAAACACACCGATGCGGAAGTGCATCCATGATCCGCTCTTTATGGCGCAGCCGAATATCGACGCGATCATCGAACTCGAGAGGCAGGAGATGATGAATGCCGCGGCCGCGGCTCAGCAGGCGGCGGAAGCTGCCAAGGCACAGGCCGACGCGGACGCGCTTGCCGCATATTACGCGGCTCTGGCCGCACAGGAGGCAGCAGCGGCTGCCGAAGGCGGTGATACAGGGGAATAAATCATGGAAGAGCGCAACGATCTCGAAGTGATCCGGGAGCTTCTGGACACCAAACAGTATACATCCCTCCGTCAGAAGATGGCTGATATGAACGCTGCGGATATCGCAGCCTGCATGGAAGACCTGACCGAGGAAGAGAGGATGAAAACGTTCCGCATTTTGCCGAAGACTATGGCTGCGGACGTTTTTGCTTACCTGGAAACGGACTCCCAGCAGTTCATCATAAACGGCATGTCCGATAAGGATGCGGCTCTCATCATCGACAATCTGATGGCCGATGATGCGACGGACCTTCTGGAGGAGATGCCCGCCAATATCGTGAAGCGGATCCTGAAGAACGCAAGCGCCGAGACAAGACGGGATATCAACCATCTGCTCCGCTATCCGGAGGACTCGGCCGGATCCATCATGACGGTGGAGTACGTGGACTTAAAGGAATCCATGACGGTGGAGGATGCCATCGCGAGGATCCGTGAAAGGGGCGTGGATTCCGAGACCATCAATATCTGCTACGTAACGGACGCGAACCGGAAGCTGGTTGGTACCGTGGCCTTAAGATATCTCCTCATTTCGCCGAGCGACGCGGTGATCGGGGACATCATGCATGAGAACGTGATCTATCTGAACACCATGATGGACCAGGAAGAGGTTGCGCGGCAGTTCCAGAAATACGACTTTACCGCCATGCCCGTGGTGGATAATGAAGAGCGGCTGGTCGGCATCATTACCGTCGATGACGTAGTCGACATTATGCAGGAAGAGGCGACGGAGGATATGGAAAAGATGGCGGCGATCCTGCCTTCCGACAAGCCGTATCTCAAGACCTCGGTCTTTGATACCTGGAAGCAGCGCATGCCCTGGCTCCTTCTCCTCATGGTATCCGCCACCTTTACCGGAAGCATCCTGATGCACTTCGAGGACGCCCTTTCCAAAATGGCGATCCTGACCGCCTATATCCCGATGCTGATGGATACGGGCGGAAATGCCGGAGGACAGGCTTCCGTGACCATCATCCGCGGTCTTTCCCTGAATGAGATCAATTACAAGGATACCTTTAAGGTGATCTGGAAGGAATTCCGGGTGGCCTTTCTCTGCGGTCTTGTGCTCGCCGCGGCGAATTTCGTGAAGCTTCTGCTCCTTGACCGGATCCCGGTGCCCGTGGCGGCGGTGGTCTGCATGACCCTTGTCTGCGCGGTGCTTGCCGCGAAGTTCATCGGCTGCACCCTTCCGATCCTGGCAAAACGTCTCGGTTTTGACCCGGCGGTCATGGCTTCGCCTTTTATCACGACCCTGGTTGACGTGATCTCCCTTGTGGTCTATTTCGCCATCGCGACGCATCTTCTTCATATTTAGCGGGTTTGTCCGATGAAAGATCCTGATACTCTCATAACGGAATATCAAAAAGCCGGGGACTATATCCTGGGGATCCCGAAATTCGCCGGAAAGAACAGTCCGGAGGATACCGGGGCGCTTCTTGCGCTCCTTTGCGGGGATGCCTTCGCACCTGAAAGGGCGGACGGTCCGAAGATCATCCATATCGCGGGGACGAACGGAAAAGGCTCCACATCGGCCTATCTTTCCTCGATCCTCATGGAGGCGGGGTATAAGACGGGACTCTTTACTTCTCCCCATTTATCCTCACTCCGGGAAAGGATCAGGATCAACGGGGAAATGATCGGAAGGGAAGATTTCGTATCGGCCTTCCGTGCGGTCCTTCGGGCAACGCAGGAGGCGAAGGAGAAGGGGATCGCTTCCCATCCTTCCTATTTCGAGTTTCTTTTCCTTATGGCTATGTGGTATTTCGCGAAGAAAGGGGCCGGATACTTGGTCCTCGAGACGGGGCTCGGCGGACGGCTGGATGCCACGAATTCGATAGAAAAGAAGGACCTTTGCGTTCTTACGAACATTGACTACGACCATACGGAGTATCTGGGGGATACCATCGAAAAGATCGCTTACGAAAAAGCGGGGATCCTGATGAAAGGCGTTCCGGTGGTATTTGACCGGAGTTCCTCCGAAGCTGCCGGTGTGATCGAAAAGCGGGCGGCTGAATTAAATTGCAGGTGTTATGGATTAAAACCGGAGGACATTTCTTTATCAACTGTTAATAAAGAAGGCATTGATTTTTGCCTTTCTTGTGAGTATTATAGAAGTGTTACGCTTAAGATTAAGCAGATTGCGGCCTATCAGGCGAAAAACGCGGCTCTTGCCGCTCTCGGAGCCCATATCCTCGCCGATCCGAAGATCGGGGATGAGGAGATCCGAAAAGGGCTTTTGAGCGCGCAATGGCCGGGGCGGTTCGAAGAGATCCTGCCCGGTCTGATCCTCGACGGAGCTCATAATCCGGACGGGATAAGAGCCTTTCTTTCTTCGGTGAAAGCCCTTCCCTGCGAAGGCAGAAGAACCCTCATCTTCGGAGTCGTATCCGACAAGCGCTATGAGGAGATGGCGGGACTCATTCTTGAAAGCGGTCTGTTTGATGAGATTGATCTGGTTCCGGTGGAAGGCCCGAGGGGGCTTTCGACAAAGGCGCTCGAAAAGGCATTTTCGGGAGCCGGGGGACCTTCCATAAAGGTTTTCGACAACGCGAAGGAGGCGGTTTCGGACTGTCTTTTACGCCGCGGCGGGAACGATTCGGTGTACGCGGCCGGTTCCCTTTATCTGATCGGGGAGCTTCGGTCCGCTTTCGGCAAGGAGTGAACGGAATGCTTGATTTTGAAGAAGAATTACGGAAATTTCATCCGAGTGTGGAAGTCGAAGATGCGGAAGAAGCCATTTTTTCGCAGGATATGACGGATATCGCGGATGCGCTCATACAGGTGATCGGCAAGAAGACGGAGAAGGAAGACGGAGAATAAGCAATGATCTGTTATAATTGCGGAGCTGCTCTGTCGGAGAAAGACTTCTGTACTTCCTGCGGAGCGGAAGTCGGGATGTACAAAAAGATCCTCTCCCTTTCCAACCGTTATTATAATGACGGACTCGAAAAGGCCAGGGTACGGGATCTTTCCGGTGCGATCGTTTCCTTGAAACAGAGCATCAAACTGAATCGGAACAACGTGGATGCCCATAATCTTCTGGGGCTTGTTTATTATGAGATCGGCGAGGTGGTGGAGGCCCTGGGGCAGTGGACCATCAGTATCAACGTCCGGGATACCAAGAATATCGCCACGGATTACATCAATCTGATCCAGCAGAATCCCGGCCGTCTCGACGGGATGAACCTGAATCTCCATAAATTCAACCAGTCCCTTGCCCTCTGCTATCAGGACAGTCTCGATTATGCGCAGATCCAGCTGAAGAAGATCCTGCTCGGGACTCCGAAGTACCTGAAGGCAAGGCAGCTGCTCGCTCTTATCTATATCCGGCTGGAGCAGTGGGACAAGGCGAAGAGCGAACTGGACAAGTGCATCGCCATCGATACCGGCAATACGATCACCCTCCGTTATATCCGGGAGGTCGATCAGATGCTGGCGCCCGAGGACGGCTTCAACGCCTCCCGTAAAAAGGAGAAGGAGAAGGTCCGGGTATACCAGTCCGGAAACGAAACGATCATACAGCCGGTGAACCACGGTGAGAACCGCGCAATCTCCGTGCTCCTTTATATCGCGATGGGGATCCTGATCGGGATCGCGATCGCACTTTTCCTGATCCTGCCCGGCAAGATTCAGGAGGCCCGTGCCTCCTCCCATGAGGAATTAAGGATCGTATCGGAGCAGTCCGACGCGAAGACCGCCACCATCGATGAACTGGAGCTTCAGATCTCGAAGCTGCAGGCGGAGACGGAGCGTCTGAATGAGGATCTTAAGGAAATGGCGGGCAAGGACGGAGCCGTCGGCGTCAGCGACGCTCTGATGCAGGCCGCCACCGCTTATGTCAATGATCCGAACGACATTGCATCCGTGGCAGAGGCCCTCGAACTTCTTGAGGTGCCTGAGGGAGAGGAGGAGACCGTTAAATCGGAATCCTTTAAGGTCCTTTATGACAAGCTGATGGAGCTTGACCGGGAATCCCTCGCTTCCTATTATTATGATCTCGGCTATTCGAGCTATCGTGCCGAGGAATACGCGGAAGCGATCCCGAACCTCAGGCGGGCTTACGAATATGATAATGAAAACGGGGAGGCGCTTTTCTATCTCGGGAACGCCTACCGTTATAACGGCGAGGAAGACAAGGCGAAAGAGACCTATGCCGAAGTGATCGACAATTTCCCGGATACCGAGCGGGCAAGCCGTTCGGAGACCTATCTGGCGGAGATCAACAATCAGGAGTGACGTCTCATACGTGGAAGGAGGTATTTCGGATGCTTGGAATGTTTTTTGCGGAAGGCTTTGAGGAGATCGAAGCGGTCACGACCGTGGATCTGCTTCGGAGAGCGGGGATCGATCTTAAGATGATCTCCATCGGCCAGGATACAAAGGTAACGGGAGCGCACGGAATTCCGGTGATCACGGATGAAGTGATGGCAAAGACCGATTTCGGCGCCCTTTCCGGGATCATTCTTCCCGGCGGTGCCCCCGGCTTTAAGAACCTGGAAGCGTCGTCCCCCCTGATGGCGAAGGTTGAGGCTTTTTCGAAGGAGAGCGGAAAACTCGTGGCCGCGATCTGCGGTGCTCCCTCGCTCCTCGGACACAGAGGACTTCTTGACGGCAGAAAGGCCACAATCTTTCCGGGAATGGAAGGCGAGCTCGGAAAGGCTTCGCCCGTTAAGGACAGGGCCGTTACCGACGGTGAATTCATTACTTCCCGGGGCGCGGGGACGGCCGTAGATTTCGCGCTTGAGATCGTGAAGTATTATAAGGGCGGTGATGCGGCCGAAAAGCTTGCCGCCGGTATCGTATACAGGTAGGCCTTTATGTTCAATCAGCTTACGAAAAAAGACATCGCGGATATGGAGGCCGAGATCGAGGAGCGAAAGGTGGTGATCCGTCCGAAGCTTCTCGAGGCGGTGAAGGAGGCAAGAGCCCATGGGGACCTTTCCGAGAACTTCGAGTATTATGCCGCGAAAAAGGAAAAGAACGCGAACGAATCAAGGATCCGCTTTCTCGAACGCATGATCCGCACGGCGGAGGTCATCGAGGACAATGCCGCATCGGATGAGGTCGGCGTGAATGATATGGTGGAGGTGATGTTCGTCGAGGACGGGGAAAAGGATTCCTTTACCATCGTATCGACGATGAGGGGAGATTCCCTGAACAACCTCGTCAGCGTCGAAAGCCCCATCGGAAAAGCGCTGCTCGGCCGCAAGGAGGGAGAGGAGACCGAAGTGACGGTCAATCCGGAATACAGCTACCGGCTGAAGATCCTGAAGATCGTGAAAGACAGCGAAAACGCTAATGCGAAGCTGAGAGGCTTCTAGAGCATAGATCGAAAAGATTATATATTTAAGGAGGAAACACCCGATGAGTGTGAAGGTGGAAAAACAGGAAAAGAGCATGGCGGTTCTGACCATAGAAGTGGATGAAGCGACCGTGGAAAAGGCGCTGCAGACAGCCTATGTCAAGATGCGGAAGGATATTTCCGTACCGGGCTTCAGGAAGGGCAAGGTGCCCCGGCCGATGGTTGAAAAGCTCTACGGCCCCGGCGTTTTCTATCAGGATGCCGTAAATGAGATGATCCCGGATGCCTACGACAAGGCAGTGGAGGAATGCGGTGAGGACATCGTTTCCCGTCCCGAGGTCGATGTGGTGCAGATCGAAAAGGGAAAGCCCTTTATCTTTACCGCGACGGTGGCTTTAAAGCCCCCCGTAAAACTCGGGAAGTACAAGGGCGTCACGATCGAGAAGGTGGACGCCGAAGTGACGGATGAGGACGTTGATGCCGCCATCGAAAAGGAGCGCCAGAACAACGCGAGGACCATCCCCGTGGAAGACCGTCCTGTGGAGAAGGATGATGTGGTAAAGCTTGATTTTGAAGGCTTTATCGACGGAGAACCCTTCGAGGGCGGAAAAGGCGAGGACTATCCGCTGACCATCGGATCCGGTGCCTTTATCCCGGGCTTCGAAGACCAGCTCATCGGCGTGAACATCGGTGAGGAAAAAGATGTGACCGTTGCTTTCCCGGAGGATTATCAGGCGAAGAATCTGGCCGGAAAGGAAGCCGTTTTCAAGTGCACCGTTCATGAGATCAAAAAGAAGGAGCTTCCCGAACTCGATGATGAATTCGCTTCCGAGGTATCGGAGTTCGAGACCCTTGCCGAATACCGTGAGGATGTAAAGAAGAATCTCAGCGAGTCGAAGGAAAAGCAGGCGAAGGACGAGAAGGAATCCCGCGTGATAGAAGCCATCGTCAAGGATTCGGATATCGAGATCCCCGACGCGATGCTGCTTACCCAGCAGGAGCAGATGGTGGATGAATTCGCTCAGAGAATGTATTATCAGGGAATGTCCATGGATCAGTATTATCAGTTCACCGGTACGAGCCGTGAGCGGATGCTGGAGCAGTTAAAGCCCCAGGCCGAGGAGAGGATCCGTGCAAGGCTCGTTCTTGAGGAGATCGCGAAGAAGGAAGGCTTCGAGGTCAGCAAAGAGGATCTTGATGATGAGTTAAAGCAGCTGGCCGAGGCTTATCAGGTGGATCTCGAGAAGATCAAGGCGGATATGCCCGAGCGTTCCCTGAAGGACATCAAAAATGATATTCTTGTGAAGAAGGCCGCGGAATTCGCGGTGAAAGAAGCAAAGGAGAAATAAGGATGAGTCTGATACCGAATGTCATAGAGACAAACAGCAAAGGCGAACGCTTTTACGATATCTTTTCCAGACTCCTGAAGGAAAGGATCATTTTCCTCGGGGAAGAGGTGACGGATGTGACGGCCAGCATCGTGGTGGCCCAGATGCTCTTTCTCGAAGCGGAAGACCCGGAAAAGGATATCTATTTCTACATCAACAGCCCCGGCGGGAGCGTAACGGCGGGAATGGCCATCTATGATACGATGCAGTATATCAAATGTGATGTCTGCACCTACTGCATGGGAATG
>JAILLW010000099.1 GCA_024692955.1 Lachnospiraceae bacterium
CATATCAAAGGCACCGCAGACACTGCACTTCTGCGTATGTCCCCCGTGAATCTTCACCAGTCCCCCGTCAAACTGATGCCCCTGCTTTTCGTATTCCCTGCCCATCGTGGGTACGATGCCGAAGTATACATTGTTGACCTGCTTATTGCAGATCCCGCAGGTCGCGCTCACCTCCGCGTTTTCGATGCAGGTGGCACGTTTTTTCACGTCAATATTGCTCCATGCGCCGTGATCGCCCGTTTCCGAGCAGTGACAAAGGCTGCAGCGTCTGACATGGGTCTTGCCTGTTGCGCTTTCCCAGTTGCCCCATGCGTGGCTTACGGTTTCCGTTTTCTTACAGCGTGCGCAGGTTCTGGAGCACTGATTGTCGTTGATCTTCTCCCATCCGCTCCAAAGGTGCTTATAGTTTTCATCCGCGGGACTTGCGGGGCAGCGCTCCTCATTGGTATCTGTTATTTCTACGTTGCCGCACTTTTTGCAGATCTTTACCGATGCGCCGCCGGGATAATCACGTTTATAAGCCCCCAGACTGTATTGGTATCCTTGGGACGTCCCTCCGTACGGAAACGCTTCTGCCAGTTCTTCCGATGTCATAAATACGGATTCGCCATAGATATGAGCCTCGCTTTCTGTTATCAATTGTCCGCAGAGGCGGCAGTTTATGTTATGAGTCCCGTCGTCTATGTCAATATATAAGTGTGAGCTCTGCGGATGCGAGCAGGTAACGGTCACTGCCACCTCCACATCTTCATGATTGATGGTACCGGATACCTGAGCCGGAGAAACTGTCCAGGCGGCTCTCATGGCTGTCTCGCTTGCCCAGGCGTATCTCGCGGCTGTCCCGCTTTCTTCAGATCCCGAAGCCTGGCGAACTAACAGTTCCTTCGGGTCATACGAATAAGCGGCCCCATCGGGGTACTCGTCATCCGCCAGAATCCATTCACCGGCCTCTTCTAAAAAACCGGTCTTTCGGACGATCTTCACGCGGTACTTCGGCCGGTAGGTCACGGTCTCAGCAACATTCTGGTCACGGACTGTGCCGGATACACACTTCGCATCGGGCAGATAGCCTTCCACCGGAGGAGACTCGATGGAATAGGCCTCATTTCCGTGCCTGTACTGCTTTACTTTTGGGGGAGCCTGCGTCGTATCGCCTTCCTTATTCTCGATCACATAGTTTACTTCCACAGTAAACCAGGTAAGGGCGGTTATCTCCTGATAGGTATACTCAACGGAATATTCCAGATCCTCCGTTCCCATATGGCCGTTTACATATCTTCTGTCCGGCGTATAATATTTTCCTTCTGCCGTCGGCACCGAAACGGTCGGGGATTCGATCGAAAAACCGGTACCCTCCGGATAGCTCCTGACGACCGCAGGCGCAACCGGCTGTCCCGTTACGGGCAGCACATAATTCACGGTCACATTATGCACATTGGCGGGCGCTTTTTTCACTTCGACCGTGATCTCGTCGCCCTTGCTCTTGCCTTCCACGGGCTTGTATTTGATCAGCCAGTTTTCGCCGTCTTCCGAAGTGGTGATCTCCTCGGTATAGTCCTTGCCCTTTACGAGCGGCGTTCCGTCCGGCTTCTCGAGGCCGATCCGCTTCGCTTCCTTTTCGGTATAATCCTCGCCCTCGGTTTTCTTTCCGACTACCTTCGCCTTGCCGAGGTCGGGTGTCGTGTCGACGGGGCCGGGGTCCGATGACCCCGGTTTTGCCGTGGTCTTTTTGCCTTTTTCGGGAACCTTTATTGAGATGGGATCGGCAGTCAGTTCCGAATTATTATTTGGTCCGATGGTACCAACTGTGAACTGAGTCGTAGTTCCGGGTGTCGGTTTATCGGAATCATTAACGTAGTACAACACATCCTTAATGACCCACCGACCTTTGTCATTCTTGTAGTATTTCTCCGAGTTGGTGTGATCGATTGTCATCAGGCCGATAATATGGTAGGGTTTGCCGTCAACGAATGTCAGTCCCAGCTCCGTCTTCGGATCACCTTCCCTGGCAGGCTTGACATTATAGAGTTCTACATTATAATCCCCTTCATTTCCCTCATATTCGATCTGAACCTCATACGTGCCGTCTTCTTTATGATAGAACTCGGCAGACTTGATGACCGGTTTTTTCGCCGCAGCCTTATCTGCGTTTATTGCACCTTCTTCAGTAACCGCCTCTTCCACTTCTTCTGAGATTCTGTCATTACCTGTGACGCTTCCATACTCATCCGTATCTTCAGGCACGCTCCCGCAATCACACAGATCAGCGCAATCATCGCAGGTGCATTCGACACCACCGTTGCAATCAGCGCAGCCGCAGTCACCGTGGTCATGGCTGGCGTCGCAGCCGCAATCTTCCTGCTCTCCGGAGGTCACTCCTGCGTAAGTCTCCTCTGAAAGCGCCGTTTCCCCGTCGATTTCCGTATCGTCGGCGATTCCGGTGTCTTTCGGAGCGGCATAACTTCCCGCGGGCACCATCGTTACCGTTAGCGCCAGTGCAAAAAGCACCGCCAGGATCCTTTTCCACATAGGGTTCTTCGTCTTTTTCCTCATAAGCCGTTCTCCTTTAACATCCTTTTTTCGGCAGTTCCTTCCCGCTGTTTTTTCAGCAGTTCAGCCGTTTCCCGACTGTTTTCCCAACTCATGACAGTCAGGGATATACTGCTTCTTTATCATATTCATCTGCCGTATGTCTATGCGATTTGTCTATTCGGTCATTTTGCGTTCTCATTCCGTAAACTCCGGCTTTGACGGATGCGGCGGGACAGAAAAAGAGGCTGCCACAGGTCGATCTCCAATTCGGCATGTATCATTACGAGTCCCCTGCCCGGCATATAAAAGAACCGCCGTTTTACGGGCGGTTCGGTTAAATCAGCGTATTGTCATCGGGAGTCAGATGCAATAGATATAGTTTTCTTTTCTCGGGGCCGGATCTTTGGCCGGTTCCGCGGCATAGCCGAGGGCGCAGTGCCCGATCCCTTCATAATTTCCTTCGATCCCCAGTTTTTTAAGTATCTCCTTTCCGAAATCCGTCTCAAACTCCTCCTTTGCCCTGTGGATCCAGATGCTCGCCACACCGAGGCTCTCGGCCGCATTCATCAGATTCCCCATTACCAGCGAGCCGTCGTATACATATGTGGGCACATCCTTATTCGCAAGAACAATCAGTATGACGGGTGCTCCGTAGAAAGGATCGAACCCTTCATCCCAGCCGCCGATCTCCCGGTTTTTCGCGGATATCTCGTCCCTTACTGCCTTGTCCGTCACGGCAATGATGATGGGGCTCTGCTTTCCCATACCGGTGGCGGCGTATGTGCCGGCCCTGAGAATAGCCTTCAGATCCTCGTCCTTTACCATATCAGCCTTGAAATTCCTGCAGCTTCTGCGTGTCTCCAATACCTTTAAAGTTTCGTTCATTTAGCACCTCCGATCCTTTCCGACCGTAAACGCGGCATCCGGAAGATGCAGCATTTACGCATTACCATATAATAATAGCTCTATGTTTCGCCTGCCGCTTCTCATAAATTGAAGCGATGCGGTTTATTTTTTGAGGAGGATCTCAAACTCTGTCAAAAGCGGGGTTACGACATCCGTCTGCTGAAAGAGGTACTAAAGATTCTCGAAAAGGGCAAACCTCTTCCGGAAAAATATCATGACCATATGTTGAGCGGAACATTTAAGGGATGCCGCGAATGTCACATTCTGCCTGATTGGCTGCTGATCTATGAATACTCCGGAGAGTCTGTGAAAAAAAGTCTGTAAAAATATAATAGTTATGTATTATTAAGGTCTCCTAAGGTAAAATATAAATGCCATTTATCGCAAGCTGAACCGTCAAAGAAGCGTTTTTCCGAGTGATCAGGCTCTTCTTAAAGCATTATACCTATCCACTTTTGAAGCGACCAAGAAATGGACCATGCCACTCCGAAACTGGGGAAGAGTCTATGGC
>JAILLW010000108.1 GCA_024692955.1 Lachnospiraceae bacterium
CGAGGGCTCCTGTCCACCGCCTCATGGAAGACAGGGCTTCCGGTTTCTAAGCGCAACGGAAAGTTTTCGAAGACTACGGGTCGCGCTCATTCGCATCCATGCTCAATGAGCGCTCGGAAGCACATCCGTGTGCTTCCGCCCCTCGATGCAGCAGTTGCGCCAAGAAACCGAACGCGCTGCCGCGCTCGCCCTGCTTCAAAGTCGGCGGTCAGACAGGAGGCCTCGCCGTATGTAATCGTTCCGAAGGATCAGAACAGTCCCTCAAGGATCGACCTGATGCTGCGCTTCCCGATCGTGAACTTCACGGCACGGAGCCCGCTCACGGAGCCACAGCCCTTGAGGATCACCACCGCGGTGCCCCGCTTTACATTATTGTAGTAGGATACGATCCGGTATCCGTCCGCGGAATCATCGGTGACAAGCGGTATCGCAACCAGGTTCTTCTTCTTTCCGAAAGTAACCTTAATGTCATCGGCGCTAAGCGTGACAGCGCTTCCGGTGTGTTCCTTCGCGGAAACCCTGATCGATGCGCCGGAAAGCTTCCGGAAGTTCGCGGCATCCGTTACCTTATAGCTCGCGCTCAGGGTACTTCCCGAATAGTTTCCGCCGGTTCCTGCCGTCGCGACCACGATGATCGTCGTATCCTTGTCGACCTTATCCTTATCCTTCAGGAGATTCTCTTCCGCAACGGAATTCCTGTAGAACTTCAGTGTATAATCCTTCCTTGCGCCCTGCGTCAGTTCCTTCCCGCTGATATCGATCAGCTTCACCTTCTGCTTATAATTGTTCTTCGCGTTTTTGTAAACTACATCCGGCGCGACGATAAAGACCTCACCGCAGTCAAGCGCGGGCGGCTCTATGCCGAATCCGATCTCTATGGTGTCCTTGAAATTCCCGGTCCCTTTCACATAGATCGTGGGGATCTTTGCCAAAGCGACCTTGCCATCTGCCGGTATGGCAGTCACGAGCGGGATCCTTTCGGTCGGTTTTGTATTATTCCGGTAGGATAATGTGAAGTCCACACCTTCCGTCAGCGCAGATTCACCGAATTTCACCCACGGAACAGGCATTGCGCCGCCCTTAGAGAACTTCGCCATGATCTCGTCTTCGGAGCTTATACGGTCATCCTTCAGGGAAAGCGGCAGGATCTTAAAGGTAATGGTTACCGAACCCGTATAGCCCTTCGCCGGATTTCCCGTAAAGATCATCTTCGCCTTGCCGGCGTTTTGATTGCTCCGGTAGGAAACGAAGTAATCTTCTCCTTCCGTCAGATCTCTGGATACGGCCTTCGCCCCCTTGCCAGTCGTATAACGGAGCAGATATCCCGCCTCCTGCGTCTGTTCGTAACCGTTATAGGTAAGATTCGCCGGCACATACTTTTTCGGCTTCGGATCCCCTGCCGTCGCGGCATTAAGGACGGACACTTTCGTCATTGCGGTACCGTTGATCGGGAAGCTGATCGTCCTGCTGCCGGCAAAACGCTCACCGGATCCCGTGACCGTCACGGTTCCTGTACCCACGGAAATGTTTTCTCCGTAAGTCAGGGTATAATCCGTCTCTTCCGACAGTTTCTTTTTCTTCGGGTCCTTTACGGTGACCTTGGGCCTTACCTGGCTTCCGGTATAAGGATAGGATTTTTTATCAAGCGAAATCTTGAGCTTCGATACCGGGACCACGGTCTTTTCGGCGATCGTAAAATGCAGTGTCTTCGTACCCGTGAAATTCTTTTCCGTCGCGGTCACGATGACTTCATAGACGCCGGGATCCTTACACTGATCAACGCTCACGCCGTCTTTTTTGTAGGATAATGTGAAATCCTTCGAAGCGCCGCTCTTTAGCTTCTTTCCGCAATAGGTAAGGGCAACCGCCGGAGTCTGCGCTTTATTGCCGGCCGCCGCGGAAAGGTCCGAACCCTGCGCGTCCGCGATATTTGCCTTTTGGATCGTGAAATAAACAGTCCGCGTGCTCGCGTAATTCCCCTTCATCTTCACGGTCACGGAGGGGGCTTTCACCCTGTCAAAGCCATCATCATCCGGCCCAAGCAGATAGGCGTTCGTGTTTTTCTTTCCATAGGAAACCGTGTAATCCCTCTGGTCAGAAAGGAGCACGCCATTGTCATAAACGCGGATCTGCGGTTTGATCGCGCTTCCCGTATAGGCCGCCTCAAAGGTCTCGCAATCGTTTCCTTCCGCATCCACAAAGACGATCTTCCCGGCTCCCGAAGCACCGGATCCGGTGGTCTCGACATGAACATACTTTTTCCCGTCAAACCAGGCACAGGTCTTCGTAAACTTCGAAGCCGTCTCTTCTGTCGGATTGGTCCCATCCTGCGAAGTGCTCCATCTTAAAAGCGACGGGGCGGTCACCTTAAGAGCGGTCGTTGTCACTTCCTCAGGATCGTTCCGCTGCATTGCGGAGATCTCGCCGGAAAGTGTCAGTTTCCCGTCAGAGACTTCAACGAATGCCGTATTGTTCCGATTCATTCCGCAGCTCCGGTTATACGGATTTTCCGTACTTACCGTTCCTCCGGAAGCCTCCAACTCCCCTCCTCCTTTTATCTTTATCACCGATTCTGTTCCGATCTCGATCCCGGTACTGTCAGCGCTACCTGTTCCGGAATCCGGATCATCATCCTGATCAGCTGCCGTCGCGATCACCTTCCCGCCGTCAATGACCACTTCGGCACTCGTCAGTGCCAATCCGGTAGACGTACTGTCTGCATTTCTGCAGGCTCCGGCATGGACTTCGAGCGTGCCTTTAACGGTCACCTTTGCTCCCCCTATTTGCATGGCCAGTTCACTCGTTTCGGTTACGACATTGCTCGCATCGACCACCAGCGAACAGCCTTCTTCGATGATCAGATTAGCTTGGAGGCTTGAATCTTTGGTGTATTCAAACCCGGCCCGGGTCTGATGTCTTACCAGATTGTCCGGATAAGTAATCAGAAGCTTTCCGCCGTCACTAATCCTGACTTCACTGTCATGATAGGAAAGATTTATATATACCGGAGATGCGTAGTAAGGGGCGTTGCAGATGACATTGACCTCCGCTCCCGAGATCAGAAGCTCCACTTTTTCAAAATCACTCTGCTTATCACAAATATTCAGCCCAAACCCGTTTTCAGCGTCTCCGAGCCGAAGGTTCACTTTCGTCTGCTCTCCGGTAAAGCTCGCGCCTCTGTTGAGAAGAACCCCGATCAGCTTCCGCCTCCAATACCAACTGTCACGCGGCATATTAACCGATACATCCACATTCAGCAGGCAGTCCGTTACATTAAGATACTCGGCCGCGATGCCGATATGATGAAAAGTGTTTGTACCGGAAACGGAATAACGGGTATCCTTAACGATCAGATCGAGGGAACTGTTTTCATCCGCTCCGGTGATCATGACCGAATCCGTACAAAACAGACCGACAACGTTTTCCGAATTGCTGACCCCGCAGGTGATGATGTTTTCTCCCTCCGCGATGATCCTGAACGGAATATCGGAACAGATGAAAGGAGCGATCATTTCTGTAGGTTCCACACTTCCTCCCCTGAATCCAAGCTGCCTGGAGGGAGTCGAAGTATTCGTCTTTCCGGTGAAAACGAAGTCCTTAAGCAATATCGTCGCGGGTTCCGAACCGGATGCCGGAGTAAAGATCAGCTGTGCGTCGTCTGCCGAATCAGCGGCAACAAGTTCATTCAGCACCTCATTGCTCTTATCGACCTTCCAGTAACTCTTTTTCAGCGGACGGATGCCGTTTAGATTGATGCCTGCGATGATCAGCTCACCCAAAGGGGCAATCGCTGCCGGTTCAAAATGAAGATATTTCGGCTGTGTTTCCGCAAGCCACGTATTATCAACAGTAAACTCACCGACCGTATCCGCTGAAGGGTTTTCGCCGGATCTCAGGCTGCTCCATTTCATTACGGAGTCCGTTTTCACATCGAGAACCGTTTCATTTTCAAGGCCGGCAGCATTGACCGCCGCGCTTGAACCTGCGGCCGTAAAAACTCCGTCTGTTACCTGAATGGTCCCGTCACCAGCGCTCTTCTTCAAGATCCCGTAACTTATGCAGTCATCGTTCGGATCCATCACGCCTCCGGCAGCCGAAAGCTCACCGCCGTTTATCTCCACCTGACAATCGCCGCTCATAGAGATCCCGTAACTCTTGGCTCCTATGGTCCCATCCGCCTGATCGCCGCCTGTGGCGGTCACAGTCCCGCCATTCACATGAAGTTCGGCTGCAGCCACCAGTTCCAGTCCGTAACTCTCTTTATTCGTGGTGCCTTCCGGGGTGGTAGGGCCGGCATGCAGATTCATTGTGCCTGCAATATTGGCATTCACGTTCTTAAGATGCATGGCGACATGATATCCGCCGGTATGCCTGACATCCTGCGCTTCTACCGTCAGAGTACACCCTTCACGAACGATCAGTTCCGCGTTACCAGGCGTTCCGTTCTCATAACGGATCGTCCTGCCGCTTTTTTTGATCAGATCCTCCTTAAATGTCACGGACAGTTCTGCTCCCTCCTGCAGACTGATCTCACTTTTATTGTGGTAATCCTTCAGCAGGATCGCCTCATAGCTTCCGGTCGTTTCGGAATAGATATTGACTTTCGAGTCATCCAGGTTCAGGAATGTCTTATCGTTTTCCGCTCTTGTCACGTTCGAACAGATTTCTATTCCTTCCGCTGCTTCCGCATCACCGATCGAAATATTTCCCTGTACATCATAGAATGAGACTCCTCTGTCCGAGAACAACCCGATCAGATTCCTTTTCACATCTTCCGATTCGGGTTCTTTCGATGTAACTTCCACGTTCAGATGGCAATCCATTACGTATATCCCCGCGGCTGCCATACCAAGATACAGATTCTTTTCGGCGCCCACGGAAGTATCATCCGCCACGGTCAGGTTCAGGGAATCCGTTCTACGGCCTGCTAAACTGATAGAATCGAGACCATACAGACCGCAAAGGTTTTCCGTACCTTCGGTATGGTAAGTGATACTGTTTTCTCCATACGGCATGATCAGCAAGGGAACCGAAGAATAGATGCAGGGATAAACATTGAAATAGACATCTCCCCAAAGATATCCGGCAAACTCGAGCTTTCTGCTTTCGCAGTCTGCCTCGCTGCAATTGGAATCGCCTTCAAAGACAAAGCTCTTCATGGTCAACATCGCCGGCCAGTTATCGGTCTGCGAAGGCTCAAAGATCAGCTCCGCATCCTCTTCCGTTGCCTCCACGATATCGTCATGGGCTTCGTTGGCCTTCCAGTAGGTGGTCGCCGTGGGAGTTGTCGGATTGATCAGGCTCTTATTTCTGAACGTTACGACTGCCGGACTGCTGCCAAGCGGATCAGCCGTCCCGATTTCGGATCGATCCGGCACCGGCTCCGTATCCGCCTCGTCTGCCGCATCCTCCTCATCCGATGCGATCTTCTCCGATACCGATCCGATTTCATCACCGGTTTCCGAAAGTTCTTCGACAGCAATCCCGTCAGGCTCCGTCGCGATCTCTTCCGCGAAGTCCTCCCATTCGGTCAGCACCTCGTCGTCAGCAGGTACGGCCGCATCCGTCACATCAGCTGCCGCGCTCACGGCAAACAGCTGAACGAGCATAACCGTCGTAAGCAGGATACTGCTGATCCTTTTCCTTCTCTTCATATGGCAGAGCCCTCCTTTCGAATATGTACGGAACATCGATTGTCTGCGGCGGCAACTCCTGTCCGGCCGCCGGCCTTGAAGCAATGAACGATTGTATATGGCGGCGCAGCCTCCTGTCCGACCGCCGACTTTGAAGCAGGGCGAGCGCGTAAGCGCGTCCGGTTTCTTGGCGCAACTGCTGCATCAAGGGTCGGAAGCACACGGATGTGCTTCCGAGCGCTCATTGAGCATGGATGCGAATGAGCGCGACCCGCAGTCTTCGAAAACTTTCCGTTGCGCTTAGAAACCGGAAGCCCTGTCTTCCATGAGGCGGTGGACAGGAGTCGCCGCCGCACTCATAGAAAAAAGAAGCTCTACCCTCCATGAGGCGGTGGACAGGAGTCCTCGCCGCAAACCGCTCAAAAAAGCGCCGCCCGAAAACCCGGACGGCGCGCAAACTCTTTAATCTTCGCGCTTCTTCCCCCAGAAGAACAGCGCCACGGTACCGGGACCGGTATGCGCGCCGATCGTCGTACCGATGTAATTGATCAGAACCTTTCCGTTAAGCTTCGGGAAGTTTGCCTCCACCAGATCCGCAAGGGCTCTCGCGTCCTCATAGCAGGCGGAATGGGAAATGTAGCATTTCCCCGAATAGTCGGTGCCTCCCTCAGCCATGGTCAGCATCTTGTCCAGAGTCTCCTGGATCACCTTTTTCTTCGTGCGCACCTTCATGCGCGGGATCAGGCGCCCCTCGTTGGATACGTTAAGGAGCGGGCAGATATTCAGCATCGTTCCGACGAAACCGGATACCTTGGAAACCCGGCCGCCTCTTACCAGATATGTCAGATCCGTGGTAAAGAACCAGTGATTGAGCTCCAGTTTATGCTCTTCCGCGAAGTCCCGGACCTCATCGATGCTCTTCCCCTCATCCCGAAGATCCGCCAGCCTGTCCATCAGCAATCCGTATCCGCAGGAAGCCGCCATGGAGTCCAGTACATAGATCTTCCGCCGGGGATATTTGACCGAAAGCTCGTTCATCGCCACCATCGCGGAATTGTAGGAACTCGAGATCCCGGCCGCCAGGGTCAGATGAAGGATATCCTTTCCCTCCTTCAAGAAGGGCTCGAAGTACTCAATGTATTCGCTGACATTGACCTGACTCGTCTTCGTGCCGGCCCCGTTTTCCATAGCCTTATAGAAATCCTCGAAGCTCATGCTTTTTCCGAGGTCATCCGGATACTGCACTCCGTCGATCTCAAAATGGAAGCACACATAATGAATATCCCTTGCTTTTAACTGTTCTTCCGTAAGATCCGCCGTCGAGCAGCAGCTCAGTATAAAATCACTCATGAAATCCGATCCTTTCCGTACATGGTTTTCATAACCACTTCAACCGATTGAGTTTACCACATTTATCCGAAATATTCCACCCCGGAGCGGAAAATCTTAAGATCCTGTTCGCCGTAGATATTGATCGCCACATCTTTTCCGCGTCGTTCCGCGTGTGCCATCTTGCCGAGGATCCTCCCGTCCGGGGAGGTGATGCCCTCGATGGCCGCGTAGGAACCGTTGATATTGTGATTTTCGTCCATGGAGACCTCTCCGTCCGGAGAAGCATAGCGGGTAGCCACCTGGCCGTTCCGGATCAGTTCTTCGATCACCTCCGGAGGAGCCACGAAGCGTCCTTCCCCGTGGGAAGCGGGGGAAGCGTATACACCGCCGAGTTCCGCCTTCCGAAGCCAGGGCGACTTATTTGAAACGACCTTCGTGTAGACCATCTTTGAAATATGACGTCCGATGGTATTGAAGGTAAGAGTCGGGCTTCCCGCGTTCTGGCTGTCGATGATCTTTCCGTAAGGAACAAGCCCCAGTTTGATGAGCGCCTGGAACCCGTTGCAGATCCCGAGGATCAGTCCGTCGCGTTCTTCAAGAAGCTTCATCACGGCCTCTCTCAAGCCCGCGTTCCGGAAAGCAGCCGCGAAGAATTTCGCGGAGCCGTCCGGCTCATCCCCTGCCGAAAAGCCGCCGGGGAACATGATGATCTGGGCATCTTCGATATCCTTAATGAAGCGGTCGACGGATTCCGTAATATCCGACGCGCTTCTGTTTTTAAATACTCTTGTAACGACCGAGGCGCCCGCTTCCTCAAAAGCGGCGGCGCTGTCATATTCGCAGTTCGTACCCGGAAAGACCGGAATGAATACCTTCGGCCGGGCGATCCTGTTGGTGCAGACATGGATCTCCTTCGCATCGTAAAGGGGCGCGACAACCGGAGTTTTGTCCTTGTTCGAAAGGTAAGGGAATACCTTGTCGAGGGGCGCGCAGTACGCATCCAGCGCTTCCTTTTCCGTAAGGATCATATCCTTAAAGGAGAAGATACCGTCCCCGCGGACCTTTCCGATCACATCGGGATCAATCTCCTTTTCATAAGTCTCATTCTCACGGATCTTCTCAAGAACCTTTTCGTAATCATCGGGCCGGATCTCAATGAGGATGTCCCCGAGGGCATTCTCGAAAAGGTCCTCCGGATCGAGTTCGTCTTCAAAGGCCACTCCGAAATGATTTCCGAAGGCCATCTTCATCGCCGCCTTCGCGTTTCCGTAGGAATCACAGGAATAAGCGGAACGCACGATCCCTTCCGATTCCAGTTCAAGGATGAAATCGAACATCCTCATGGCGTTCTCATAGATCGGGATATCATATTCATCCTTTTCGAAGCGGAACCTGAGGAGCAGATTCCCGTCTTCTTTCAGTTCCGGCGTAATGATCCTGTCCGCTTCCGAAATATCCACCGCAAATGACACAAGTGTCGGCGGAACATCGATCTCGTTAAAGCTTCCCGACATGGAATCCTTGCCTCCGATGGAGGGAAGTCCGAATCCGATCTGGGCGTCATAGGCACCGAGCAGGGCCGAAAAAGGTTCGGACCAGCGTGCCGGATCCTGGCTCATCCTGCGGAAATACTCCTGGAACGTAAAGCGGATCTTATGATAATCCCCGCCGGCAGCCACGATCTTCGCCATGGATTCGGTCACGGCATAGACCGCGCCGTGATAAGGCGACCAGGAGGAAAGATAGGGATCAAAGCCGTAGCTCATCATGGTAACGACATCCGTTTTTCCTTTAAGGACCGGAAGCTTCGCCACCATTGTCTCCGTCTCCGTCATCTGATATTTTCCGCCGTAGGGCATAAGGACCGTCCCGGCACCGATGGAGGAGTCAAAGCGCTCCACAAGGCCTTTCTGGGAGCAGACATTAAGATCCGAAAGGAGATTTACAAAAGCACCCTTGAGATCTCCCGCTTCAAGCGCCTCACCGGCCTTTACCGCCGCGATCTTTTTGAAATAATCATCCTCTTTGGAAGGGATCTCAACAAAGACATCCGCCTCCTGATGCGCGCCGTTCGTGTCAAGGAAGGCACGGGAAAGGTTCACGATGTCTTTTCCTCTCCATTTGAGAACCAGGCGCTTTTCTTCCGTAACAACGGCAACGGATACCGCTTCGAGATTTTCCTCATCCGCGTAACGCATGAATTCGTCCACATCCCCGGGGGCAACAACTACCGCCATCCTCTCCTGGGATTCGGAGATCGCAAGCTCGGTCCCGTCAAGTCCCGCGTATTTTTTCGGAACAAGATCAAGATCCACCTTAAGACCGTCCGCCAGCTCTCCGATGGCTACGGACACGCCGCCCGCCCCGAAGTCATTGCATTTTTTGATGAGCGAGGAAACCTCGGGCCGCCTGAAGAGCCTCTGGATCTTCCGTTCCGTCGGCGGATTTCCTTTCTGAACTTCCGCTCCGCAGGTCTCGATCGAGCTTTCCGTATGGCGCTTCGAGGATCCGGTGGCACCGCCGCAGCCGTCACGTCCGGTCCTTCCGCCTAAAAGGATGATCACATCCCCCGGATCGGAATTCAGTCTTTTAACGGCCTTTCTCGGAGCCGCGCCCATAACCGCGCCGATCTCCATACGCTTTGCCACATAGTCGGGATGATAGATCTCTTTGACATAACCGGTGGCAAGACCGATCTGATTTCCGTAGGAAGAATAGCCTGCTGCCGCACCGCGGACAAGCCTCTGCTGGGAAAGCTTCCCCTTTAAGGTCTCCGAAACCGGCACCGTCGGATCCGCCGCGCCGGTCACGCGCATTGCCTGATATACATAGCCGCGGCCGGAAAGCGGATCGCGGATCGCGCCGCCGAGACAGGTGGCCGCTCCTCCGAAGGGCTCGATCTCGGTGGGATGATTATGCGTCTCGTTCTTGAAAAATACGAGCCACTCCTCCGTCTCCGGGCCCTCTCCGTAATCCACGGTGACCGGAACGATGACCGAGCAGGCGTTGATCTCGTCGGATACTTCCATATCTTCGAGCTTTCCCTCTTCCCGGAGCTTCTTCATTCCCATCGTCGCAAGATCCATCAGGCAGATGAACTTGTCATCCCGCCCTTCATACATCTCGCTCCTCGTATCGCGGTAGCTCTCGAAGGTCGTTTCGAGGGGAGTCTTGTAATAACCTTCTCCGAAGGTGATATTCTTCAGTTCGGTAGAAAACGTCGTATGCCGGCAGTGGTCCGACCAGTAGGTGTCGAGCACCCGGATCTCCGTAACCGTCGGATCCCTGTGTTCCTCGTTCTTAAAATACTCACGGATATGCTTGAAATCCCGGATCGTCATTGCGAGAGAAAGGCTGTCATAAAGCTCTTTCAGACCGTCATCATCAAGGCCGGTGAAGCCGTCAAAGACCGCGATATCCGCAGGTTCCTCATACTCCGTAACAAGAGTCTCCGGCTTTTCTTCGGAGGTCAGTCTCGAATCCACGGGATTGATACAGTGTGCCTTCAGCCGCTCGAACTCCTCATCGCTTAAGTCGCCCTCGACAAGGTAGGTCACCGCCGTCTTTATGATCGGAGATTCCTTTTCATTTAAGAGCGCGATGCACTGTTCCGCGGAATCGGCTCTCTGGTCGAACTGACCGGGCAGATACTCCACCGAAAAAATTCGCGCGTCTGCCGGAACATCGATCTTTTCCTCATAGCACTCATCCACGGGAGGTTCCGAAAAGATCAGCGGCAGTGCGCGCGCGTAGGTTTCGTCGGATACATTTTCAACATCATAGCGGATAAAGACCCTGATGTTTTTAATGCCCCTGATATTCAGATAACTGGCGGCTTCCTCCGAAAGCTCCCGGGCCCTTACGGCAAAGGGCGCCTTCTTTTCCACATAGATCCGTTTGACGCAGTCGTCCATTTTTCTTAATCCTCCGCTATTATACCCTGCATAACGTAGATGATCTCCTCATCCACGGCAGCCTCGCTGACACCCCTTGTTTTGGAAGCGACCTTCAGACCTTCGATCACATACATCAGATTGCTTGCCGCGCGATGGGGGTCGATATCATAAAACTCGCCGGCTTCCACGCCCTCACGGATCAGTTCCTCGAGGACATAGACCGACATGTCGAAATACTTTTTCAGAAGATTGTTCTTTCCGCTTACCTTATTTCCGAAATAATACTCATAGATCGCCACGGTAAGGGACGGCTTCTTGGAGAGGATGGCACGCTTCTGCTCCTTTACGAAAAGCGCGAGCACATCCGCGAAGGAGGCATCCTCCGGGATCCGGTCGCCGAAATCGCCTTCCCCTTCAAACTCCGCGGCCATGACTTCCTCAAAAAGCTCACGGATATTGTTGAAATAAAGATATACGCCGCCGCGGCTCACGTCGCAGGCTTCCACCACATCCTTCATAGTTGTGGAGGCGTAGCCTTTTTTACAGAAAATGCTCCTTGCCTGCTCTAAGATGTAATTTCTCTTGCTGATCGATTTTTCGGACATGTCTCTTCCTTTCCGCATCAAAGTCCCATGGGGCCGTCAAACTGTGTGACCAGCTCCCTTACCTTCAAAAGGCAGTGGAGCCAGATCCCTTCCCTGACCGCCTCGTTCCAGAGCACCCCGCGGACCATCCCTCCGAGTACATATTTCGACATGATCGCCGTGATGTTGTCGATATCCCGGAGGGTGGTCTTCGCGATGGTCATACGCTCATCCGCCGCAGTCTTCATACGCAGTCTGCTGTAAGTATAGATATAATTCCGGTCCATCATACCGGTCTTCTGTGCTTCCTTCACGAATGCAAGCACCGTGCTGTCAAATACGGGAACCGGTACCGAATTGTCCGGGCTTCCGTCGCCGTCGTAGATGCTTCGTACCGTAGCCCCCTCTTTCTGCGCAAAGTACTGGATATACCTGAAGAGGGGTTCGAATTTCGTGCGGTATTCCGCCGCTTTCTTTATCCTGAATTCATTTCCGAAGGCATCTGTTTCCATAACAAATCTCCATACCGCCCGATTGCATATCATTTAGAAGTATATCATAATCCGCGCGGAAAATGTATAGGGAAATGTAAAATGCATCATGCGCCGGGCGTCCAGTTCTGAACTGCCTTGTCAAGGTCGAGCTTGATCTTCTGGAAACGGTCGCCCGTCCGGCTTCCGTCCGGAAGTACCACATTGTATTTCAGGTATCCGGTGGAATTCGCCTTGATCCACTTCTTATAGACGGTCTTCTCCTCGTCGCGGGTGACATGCTTATTGTCTCCGACATAAAGATTGCCGATCCCTCCGTTCTTAAGGAGTTTGATCTCTTCGAGCGTGAGGCTTGCCTCTCCCTTCTTTCCGAAGGATACCGGGTAAGTCCGGTGCAGAGCATCATCATCCCTCCTCATGCTTATGTGCACGGGGTCTGCCGCATTGACCGCAAGTATTTCGTGAGGCCGATTCGTTCCGCAGGACATTTCGAAGATGTCCGCAAAAGCATTCGGCACTCCGTTTGAAAGCTCGGAACGAAGATCAAGCCAGGGCGCGAGACCGTATTCCTCACCGTAGGAAGGAATGATATCGGCCCTGCCCTCCCTGATCATCGATTCATCCGTCTTAAAGGAAATCTTTAATTTCGGGATCTTCTTTACCTTCACCTTAACGACCGCGGGTTTCGAAAGAGCCGTAAAGACACCGGCCTCTTCTTTTCCGACCGTCATATAGAAGGTATAATCTCCGGCCTTGATCCGGTCCATATGATATTCCGTACGGAAATAACTGCCGCAATCCTCTTTCCTTTCTTCGTAAAGATCGATCTTCACGACTTTCTTTCCGCCCTCGGTCGTGATCTCATAGCTTTCGGAGCCGCGTGCCGCCAAAACATTATCATCGTCGGCCGGATTCTTTCCGAGATATTTTGCGAAGGTCCATTTATCGTCATTCCTCCCCGGATCCGCCACGGAGATCCTTACCGTATCCGCGCCTTCGGGCACATCCTTGATCTCATAGGTCAGCATGTTCGAATTAAGTGTGATATCCGGGTCCCAACTTGAAACACAAAGGGAAAGATTATCATAAACCGTATCCGGGCCGACCGTCTTAACGGAAGGCGCCTTCGTGTTATTGCTGTCCATGGCCGCGCTGTTTATGATCGCGATCACCTTCGTCTTTTGGGCATCCGGGCGGTCTTTTGTTTTGTCATTGATCGTAACCCTCGTCTCATAGGAGCCCGGAAGGATCGCATAAGCGATCTCATCGCCTCTTGCTTCTTTGGAAAGAATCTTCCCGCCCGTAACGCTCAGCGAATGATCAAGCAGTGATTTTGCGCCATCGCGGTGGAATGCGCCGACATGCACGTAAACCGGACACGGGAGAGGATAAGGATTCTCATACTTTCCGTCTTCCGCACGAGCGTCAATCACCGCATTCTCCCACCGGTCCCAATCCCTCCTTGCGCTGTAAACCGTTACCGCCGGCTGAAACTCCGAGTCACCGTATACGGTGGTAAAGCTGATGGAACAGGATTTCTTTCCTCCGTCTTTCATGGTCGCGGTAATGCCCGCCCTGCCGGGTTTCGTCACAATGAGACCGCCGTCATCGGCCACTCTCAAATTCGTTAATTTAAGGGTATAGGACGAGGGATCGAGCACTTCCCCGCATCCGTCATACACGAGGGGATATACCCGGGATGCATTGCCGGTATCCACATCCTTATCCCCATCCCGGATCCCTGAGTCTTCATTGAGGAACCTCTTTCCGTTTTCCCGGTCGTATTCATAATGCATGAGGCGGATCCTGTGGGGAATTGTTTCCTCCGTGGTAAGAAGGATCGGATCGGACCAGGCGTATGCGAAATTGTTCGGATAATCGTCCGCTTCCGCTTTGATCCTTATATACTTTTCTTTGACCAGCAGGTTTTTCGAAAGCGTCACGGTCTTCTTTTTCGCGTTAATGCTGATCTTCCCTTCATAGGAGCCGGCGCTTCCGTAGTTTTCCGGATCGTATATATCGCCGCTCCCGTCATACGCGTAAATACTGAATGCCGCTTTCTTCGTCGCAGGGGCATAGCCGTTGATTCCGGTAAAGCCCACGGAGAGTTTGAAGGATGCCGGTTTGTTCATGCGCTTTACGACTCTCGTCGTGGAAGGCGTGACCGTAAGGCTTTCGATGGAAGAAAGGACTTTCACCTTCATCGAGGCCGTCACATGTTTACCGTTTCCAGCCCTGGCATAGGCCGTGACCGTATAGGTGCCGGGCTCGAGATAATGGATCTCATCCCTTTCGTCCGTATAATTAGGATAGATAGCAATGCTGCTGCACCCCGGATCGAACTCGATAAAGCGGAACCCATTTTCACCGGCATCATTCAGATAGAAGTTATCCACCATCCGCCCGGAAGCATCCGCAAGTTCCACATGATCCAGCGTGCGGACCGTGGTATCCTTGCCGAACCCGACCGTAGCGATTGTTACCCAGTCATCAGCCGTATAGACTTTCGTCGCCGCTTTCTTCAGCGTCAGTTTCTTTTCATACTTTTGATCCTTTGTGGAAACCTCAAGCGTGGCGGTTCCTCCGCCGGCAAGGACAGGAGGATCGCCCGCAAGGGGTTCCCAGCTGTTATCTTCCGCCGCAACTTCCCAACTTCCGTCTGCAGTCTTTCGAACCCATTTCCCGTCTTCGGTAAGGAACGCCATATCACCGGAATTCACCCGCATATAACGCAAAGTGACTTCCGCCGTATAATCGACAGGAAATCCCGCACCATACAGTTCCGGATGGCCATTGACAACACCCGGAACGGTGACATCAATGACGCAACTGTCATCCTTCCCGAAGTATTCGGTCACATTCTGCTGATAAAGCACGTACGCCACCTTTTCCCTGTTATGATATTCTCCGGTTTCCCACATAAGATTTGTCTTGTACGCAGTAGTACTGATTTCAGGCAGATAGACAGTATTGTGCAACCCCCCTTCCGTTACTTCCGTTACTACGTTCGTGCTCAACTTCACCTCATACGCAAGCCCTTCCGACTTATTCTTTAACGCCTGAGGGACCTTCAGGGTAAGACCGATCTTCTGCGTCGTCGTTTCGGACGCGTTCGCTTTCACGATGGGCCTGGTCTCGGGAGTAAGCTGCGGCTCAATGGTCAGTTCATATATATCGGAAAAGCGCACACCGTCCCTGTATACGGCAAATCTTATCGTATCATTCGGCTTATAGCCCCACGTTCCTTCGACATCGCCTTTTATGAAAAGCTTGTCGGACTTACCGGAAAGTTCGAGAAAACCGACTCTCTTTCCCTGCGTTACTTCATCGTCGATTTCCTCCACCTCATAGAAGCCCAGCCCCCAGTTGGTCGACTTTTTCGGCG
>JAILLW010000129.1 GCA_024692955.1 Lachnospiraceae bacterium
GTTCTTCCTTTTGCAGATATTTCGGTGAGCGGTTCGACAGAAAACAATGATATGTAAAATATGCGGAAATGAAATTGAAGAAGGCATATGCAGGGTTTGCGGATTTGAAGATAAAGAGAATTCAGATCCGCGACATCTGAAAGTCGGTACCTGTCTGCGCGGGGAGCGCTACGTTGTGGGCAACGCAGTGGGTTCCGGTGGTTTCGGTGTTACCTATTCCGCCTGGGACAGGGTGCTCAATAAGCGCGTGGCAGTGAAGGAGTATATGCCGGGAGAGTTCTCCACCCGCGTGGAAGGGACCCAGACGGTCAGTATCTACGGCGGGGAAAAAGAGGAGCAGTTTAAGAACGGTCTGGACAAATTTTTTGAAGAAAGCCGGCGTCTGGCGAAATTTTCCGATGTTCCCGGTATCGTACAGATCTATGACTGTTTCATGGAGAATAATACCGCATATATCATCATGGAATATCTGGAAGGGGAAACCCTCGGAGATCGTATCAAAAGGGAAGGAAAGATCCCCTGCCGGGAAGCGGTGGATATCATGATCCCTGTCCTGGAGGCGCTTTCAAAAGTCCATGAAGAAGGCATCATCCACAGGGATATCGCACCCAACAATATCTTCCTCACTTCGGACAGAAGGGTGAAACTTCTGGATTTCGGCGCAGCAAGGAGCGCGACGGGCACGCACAGCAAAAGTCTGACCGTGCTTTATAAGGAGGGCTTTACGGCGGAAGAACAGTACCGCAGCCGCGGGGATCAGGGTCCCTGGACCGATGTGTATGCGGCAGCTGCCACGCTCTACAAGGCGATCACCGGTAAGACACCGGAAGGGGCAATGGAGAGACGTGTGAAGGATACGCTGAAAGTGCCGGGGAAATGCGGTGTAAAGGTACCGGCCACTGTGGATGCAGCGATCCTGAACGCGATGAATATCGACATAAAGAAGCGGACAAAATCTGCGGAGGATTTCCGCACGGAACTTTTGGGTACCCGGAAGGTAAAAAAGCATTTCCAGCGGACATCGGAAAAAAAGACCGGTCATATCCCTGCGGCAGTATTTGTGATTTCGGGTTGTTTTCTTGCCGTAGCGGCAACGCTGCTGATCCTTCTTAAGACCGGAGTGATCGAGTTTCATGCGGAATTCTTTGATAATCTTTTCCTGGAAGCCGGGAAATCCCGTGTGATGAACGTGGTGAATATGGATAGCGAAGAAGCGGGCAGACGACTGGAAAACATCGGCCTGAAGATGGAAGTGACGGATTACCGTTATGATAACAGCGTACAGGTCGGCAGGATCATCAGCCAGGAGGAGGAAAAGGGAACGATCGTTGATGAGGGAACTCCGATCCATGTGATCGTCAGCCACGAGGCGGAGCTGATGGAGATGCCGGATCTGGTTGAAATGGAGGAAAATAAGGCACTTGATCTATTGAAGGAAATGTGCATGGAAGTGAAGGTGGAACGTTCGGAGGGGGTGCTGTTACCGGGAAGTGTGATACGCACATATCCTTCGGCCGGAGAAGGAGTCTGGCAGGGTTCTACCGTGCGCGTGTGTATATCGGAAGGAATGAGTTGTGATGAAAGCAGTATATACACGACAGAGGATTATAGCGGAAGATCGTTTGAAGAAGTAAGAAAGCAATTATCGGAATATGGTATTTATGTGATCCGGGGGGAGGAGCGTTATGATGATACGGTATCCGCGAACAGGATCCTCGGACAGAATATTGCAGAGGGAGAGAATGTTCATGGCGGAGATATCCTGATCGTGGATGTGAGCCTGGGGAAGGAGCAGGTGATAGTTCCCGAGCTTGTGGGAATGAGTATAGAGGATGCGAGAAAGACGCTGGAAGACTGTAAGCTGCAGATGCAGTATGAAGTTGTTTTGTCAGAAAGTAGTGATGGAAGCTGGCTTATAAAAACACAGGATAAAACCCCGAACACCAATGTAGATAAGGATACGGTGGTCAATGTTACTGTGAATGCAACAAAAGAGGAATACGCAGAGGCAATCATAAAAGCAGTAAATGAAATCCGCATAGAGCATAATATCTCGCCTATGCAGATCACGGAGGAAGCGTGTAAAAAAGCGGAAAAAGTACTGTATAACGGTTATAGACAGGGAGAGATCCATTATTATGTGATATGTTATGATGTGGATACGCATACGACCAGGAAAGCCCCGGAGGAAACGATCACCAAACTGCGAAAGGATCCATGGGATATTCTTACGGAAGAAATTAAATACATTGGATATGTATGCACGAAAGACCGTATTTTTGTGACATTTTGAATATTATATAGGTTGCAGAATATATAATGGATCTTTGGAGGAAGGATCTCGCAAAATTTGATTTAGAATCCCTATGAAGGATGGTGCATATGATTCCGAAGACTATAAGATGCCGATCAACTACCGGATCAAAATCAATATGAGTTCTTTGAGTTGAGGAGGTGTGAAATTTATGGGACTGTTTGATATTTTCAAAAAGAAATCATCCGCAACACCGGATAGGAATGACTCTTCAAAAGAGGAGATATTCCGTAAGGAGGGAGCGCAAAATGGCGGCGGACCGGCGTTTGATCCTTTCGGAGGAAGCGGAGCGCAGGGAAATATGAAGCCCCTCTACATGGTCTCGGAACTTGGCAGAGCCCTGTACCAGATCGAGCATGTGGGACTCAGAGATCATTTTTTCAACGATCCGGAAAGCGTGCTTGCAATGGTCTCTAAGAAGGACGGGATTTTCGACTTCATAAATTTTGTTTTGATGAAAAACGGGATAAAGAATCCGTACAGAGCATCGGATTTTTCCGTGAACGGATTAAAGATCGATGAAGACAACAGTCTGATCCTGATCGAGTTCCCGGAACCGGAGTTCACACCGCTTGTATACAGAATGTATTTCGCGTTCAATAAGACTTTTACGAAAAAGGAGATTTATACCATAGAGGCTGCCGTAAACGGCGGAGCGTTTCTGTG
>JAILLW010000001.1 GCA_024692955.1 Lachnospiraceae bacterium
TCCGGATATTCATCGATGTTTTCTTCTTCATCCGGTATCTCTTCGATCTCCATATCGATCTGGGAATCCACGAATTCCCGGATATCCGGATAAAGCCCGCCCTCATTCGAGCCGTCATCAAAACGGACGGCGATCCTGACATCCAGCTGCGTAAGACGGTCTATGGTTTTCTTCAGTTCTTCCAGATGTTCGGGAATCGTATAGCGCTGTATGGCCGCGTACTGATCCGTTATGATCAGAAGTGTATCATCTTCGCCCACGCTCGGATAGCATCCGTGCAGATAGCTGCGGTCAAAGCTTTCCAGTCCCGCGTAGATCCGGTCCCATCCGGAGGCGATCTTTTTAAGGTCCCCGGAGAGTGCCTTCGAAAGCTCCTTCTTTTCCTCATCATTGTAGCCGGGCTTCTTTCCGGAAGCATTCTCTTCCCCGGAGGTCTCCGCACTCGCTTCAGCGGAAGGTCCTTTTGCATATACCACTCCGCTTTCGATCATCCGCTCGAGTTTTGAAATCCGGTCCATCAGGGAATCGGCATTTGTTTCCATTTCGGGACGGCTCATGCGGATCAGTCCGATCTCGGCAAGGACCCGCTTCTGAGTGGTCCCTCTGAAATCGGCCGCAAGATCCGACAGATTCCGGATATAGCGCATTACCGTCTCCGGCGGAGCCGCCGAAGCATCTTCCTTCATCTTAAGAAGATTCTGGGATGAAACATCGATCGAATCCTCTCTTCCTCCGGATACCTGGAGGATGAGAAGGTTTCTCAGATACCAGATAAAATCCGAGACAAACTGTCCGATCTCCCGCCCGTCCAGCACGATCCCGTTAAAAAGGCGAAGGGCTCCCGCCGTATCCGATGCGGCAAGAAGGCGGAACATCTTTCCGAAGATCTCCGTGTCCACGGCTCCAAGCACGGCAAGGATTCTGTCATAGGTCAGGTTCTGTCCGAGATAAAACGAGATGCACCGGTCAAGGATGCTCAACGCGTCACGAAGCGCACCGTCCGCCGAGCGGGCGATATAGTTCACCGCCTTGTCCTCGATCGTCACTCCTTCGTTTTCGCAGAGTTCCCGGATCCTTCCCTCGATCTCCGAAAGGGGGATCCTTTTGAAATCAAACCTCTGGCAGCGCGACTGGATCGTGATCGGAACCTTGGCGGCTTCCGTTGTGGCAAGGATAAAGATCACATACTCCGGAGGCTCTTCGAGGGTCTTGAGAAGAGCATTGGAAGCACCGCCGGACAGCATATGCGCCTCGTCGATGATATAGACCTTAAACCGTCCGTCCGCGGGAGAATAGGCCACCTCCTCGATGATCTGCCGGATATTGTCCACGCCGTTGTTGGATGCGGCATCGATCTCGATCACGTTAAGCGAGGCGCCGCTTTCGATGGCGCGGCAGCTGGCACACTCCAGACAGGGGCTCCCGTTTTTCGGGTTTTCACAGTTGGCCGCCTTCGCGATAATCTTCGCTATCGTGGTCTTACCTGTCCCACGGGTCCCGCAGAACAGGTAAGCATGTGAAAGACGATTGTTGATGATCTGGTTTTTTAACGTTGTCACCACAGGTTCCTGCCCCCGGACCTCCTCAAAGGTCTTCGGCCGGAATTTGCGGTACAATGCCATATATGCCATGTCAGTCTCCGAAGCTGATCCCCAGCAGTTTCGCTTCTTTTATAATGGAAGCATCCGGTTCAAGCATCTTCAGCTTGCCCGCCACATCCTCCAGAGGAACTTTGACGATCTCACGGTTACGGTAGCCCACCATAAAGCCGTATTCGCCCTTGAGGATCAGTTCGCCGGCTTCTGCGCCGAGTCGGGATGCAAAGACTCTGTCATACGGGCAGGGCGATCCGCCTCTCTGCGTATGACCGGGAACCGTAACCCTGACTTCCTGTCCGGTCCTCTTCTGGATCTCATCCGCGATCTCATAGGAAACCGACGGATAAGGATTCTCTTCCATTGCCTTTTTCAGCTCCTTCTTGGAAAGGGCTGCCTTTTCTTTCGAGATCGCGCCTTCGGCCACCGCGATGATCGTGAACGCGGAGCCTCTCTGATGGCGCTTTTCGATTGCTTCGATGATCTTGTCCATATCGTAGGGGATCTCCGGGATCAGAATGATGTCCGCGCCGCCTGCCATACCTGCGTTCAGTGTCAGATAGCCTACCTTGTGCCCCATTACCTCCACGATAAAGATCCGGCCATGGGAAGCAGCCGTGGTATGGATGCAGTCGATGCAGTCCGTGGCGATATCCACGGCGGACTGGAATCCGAAGGTCATATCCGTGCCCCAGAGGTCATTGTCAATGGTCTTGGGAAGCGTGATGATGTTGAGGCCCTCCTCCCTGAGGAGGTTCGCGGTCTTATGGGTGCCGTTTCCGCCCAGGATCACCAGCACATCCAGCCGAAGCTTGTAGTAGTTCTGCTTCATTGCCTCAACCTTGTCAAGGCCGTTCTCGTCCGGCTCCCGGATCGTCTTGAACGGAGTGCGCGAAGAACCGAGGATCGTGCCGCCCTTCGTCAGGATACCGGAAAAATCCTTGCCGGTAAGCATTTTGAAATTGCCGTAGATTAGACCTTTGTAGCCTTCGAGAAAGCCATAGATCTCCGTATCTTCCTTACTGCAGTCCAGCGACTTTACGACACCGCGCATCGCCGCGTTCAGAGCCTGACAGTCGCCGCCCGATGTCAACAAACCGATTCTCTTCATACGATACCTCCGTGTTTTTTTCTGTAAAAAGCGTCGAAACGCTACCCTTAAAGAATATCATTTTTACCGGTCACGGTCAATTATCCGTCGGCCGGATCCCTGCCCGGATCCTATCGGAAAACGCCGCTCCATCCGGCATCGACCGGAGATGCCGAAATACTGAATTTTACGGCCCTTACACCCCGGAAATCCCCGAGTCCCCGGAGGAGGATCACTGCGCTGTTCCCCTTGCCGATATTATTGTAGTATCCGAGGATCTCATAATCCCCTTCCGTATACTCTGTCTTCGGCGTAAGCACCCGGAGATTTCTTCCTTTCCCCGTTGTGATGACAAGCTCCGGCTGTCCGGCCCCTCCGGGTTCGATGGCGCTTCCCGTATAGGTACATGCCCGTGTTTTTCCCTTCGCATCGGAATTGATCTTTATCTTCGCTTTGGAAAGGTCGGTATATCTGTTCCCGGTGATACGGTATTCTTCCGTAACTTCGCCGCAGCAGCTTCCTTTGGGCTGACCCAGATCGTCCGTCAGCGCCCGGATCGTCACCGTGACCTTCTGCCCCTGGGCCGGAGCCTCGCTTCCGTCCGTTGTTTCGTAGGATACGGTATAATCCTTTCCTGCTTTCAGCTTCAGATCCCTTCCGTTTCGATCCCTTCCGTTTCGATCCCTTCCGTTTCGATTCCTTCCGGCACATCATCGGAGATCTCATCTTCTACCTGCCCGGAAAGTTCCGGAACCGTGCCGGACATCTCATTCCCCGGGTCAGCCGGCACGGGATCTTCCGTCAGTTCGGATCCTTCGAAGACGCTTTTATCCTGTTCTTCCGGAATCTCAGCGTAAGAAGCGGTCGGAAAAGCCGTGATCAGCATTCCCGCAACGGTCATAAGTCCGAGCATTCTTCGCATTCTTCTTTTCATACCGGTTCTCCTTTTCTCTTTCCGGCAGCCTCTTACCGCCGCCTTAAGTGCAGAAAAAGCGGCTTCCAAAAGAGGCCGCTTCCGCAACATTAAACAGTCTTTTTAATTTCCAGCACCGGAGCTGTAAGCCCGCTCATCCACCAGTACGGCATCGCCGTCTTCCACGATCAGGACCATGGTCTTTCCGGTGTTGAACAGCATTTCTTTTCCGTCGTCATCATAATAACGGGTAGCCCCGTAGTCGGATTCTTTTTTCCAGGTCACGTGGACGCCGCGGCCGTTTGTAAAATACCAGCCGTCTCTCGTCGTATCATGGCACTGGAAGGCGAGATAGCCTTTGGAATCCCGCTTTTCGTAATAGGTATTCTGAACGATCACGTTTTTGAACGTCAGCTGTTCATCATTCATCAGATCGATATGGGGTCCGTCTTCCGTTTTCGGAAGATGCTGATATCTTTCATAGAGCCCCGTTTCCTCATTGTACAGGAAATACGCGTTAGTATTCGGATAGGCCTTGGAAAGATCGATCTTTTTCGCTTCAAAGGAGTCCTGATACTGGGTAAGCAGATTCGGACTGTCCTCCGGAGAAAACGCGTAATGGCGCTCATCGGCGTATCCTTTCCGGTATTCCAGCGGATAGCCCAGATGATCTGCCGCTTTCCGGATCCTGTCGGCGCTCGTGAACGCATTATCCGTCGCATCCTTTGCCTGATCGCGGAAGGATGCGTCATTATAGCTTAAACAGTTGATATTCTGCGTGTCTTCGCGGTCGATGATCGCGTTAATATAGAACGGGCCGCCGTAGTGGATAAAGATCGGATCCCACTCGAAACCCCAGAATACATAATAATCGCGAATGCTGCGGATGTTTCCGATCTTTTCGAGATCCTTCCAGTCCTCGATGACCGCCATCAGCCGCGTCATATCGCCTTCAACATTTACTTCATATAATACGGAGGCTTTGGAGATGCCGAACTGACTTGCCGTGCGGCTGTTCGGTATCATCACCGCGATCGGGCGCATCGCGTCCACCTTTTCATCCACCCATTCATTGGTGATCCGGGAACGGACCATACCTTCCGCAGGAGGAGTCTCCGCATCCGAAGTGTCAGCCGGGTCTTCTCCTGCCGGGGGCTGACCGGGCTGATCTGCCTCTTCTCGGATCACAGGCTCGATCACATTTGTTTCACCGTTTTCCGGTTTCTCCTTCCCGCAACCTGAAAGCGTAAAAGCAGCCACCAGGGCGAGCAGTGCAAAAGCCTTCGCTTTCTTCATTCTTTATTCACCAAGGCCGCCCTCGATCACTTCGATCAGAGCTTTTAAGGCCTCCTCTTCATCTTCGCCGTCACAGCAAAACTCAACCTCATCCCCGCATTTTACGCAGGCGCCGAGCACACTGAGCACACTCTTTGCGTTCGCCGTATTTCCGCGAAACGAAAAAGTGATCATGGATTTAAACCGCATGGCTTCCTTACACAGAATGCCTGCGGGTCTTAAATGAAGTCCCGTGGGATTCTTGATCACCACTTTCTGATTAACCATTAAATGCCTTCTCCTTAAAACTGATACCCCCGAATCCCTGTCGGATTCGTCGGTATATTATCATATTTATAACAGACCGTCAAATAAGCCGTTTATTCCTCTTCTTCATCCTTTACGATGTGAATCGTCGCGTAGATCCGGTCAAGCACCGATACTCCGGGCGGGAGCGTAAAGTTTACCTCCGCCGTAAAGAATCCCTCCTCCGGTGCCTCCGGGGCCATATTCTGGGAGGCCGCGAAAGCGGCAAGATCGATCACGGGATCGATTCCCTGTTTCGTCAGGGACTGAAGTGTATCGGAAAGGCCGATGAGTTCAAGCATGGTTCCCTCCTCGACGGAGAGTGATGCATGATATCCCTCCGGAACACTGGTAATGCGGATATCCTCGGTCGTTATGCCGATCCGCCGGCTTGCTTCCGCCTCGATATAAACTGTCACGTTATATATGGAATCCGCCGGATCCACCAGGGATACACCCCCCGGAAGATAGGGTGTGATGTCGACCGGCACGGTGAAACTCTCGCTCTGCTCCGATACATCGATGGCGTCGGCGGGAACATTGACCGCCTCCACATTTTTCAGGGCACTGCTTCGCCCGCTGATAAGTGCCGTATCCTTATCCGAGGTCACAAGCCCCGTCCCCCTGTAGCCTGCCAGCGCTTCCGTGGACACATGGAAGTAAACAGGGATTTCCTTGGTCTGAAGGATCGTGACCGATACGCCCACGGTCCTGATATTCTGTGTAAGGCTGTCGGAAGTTACCATTTCTCCTTCCGCGTCATAGAGTCGGATCTCCGAGTTGGTTCTCACATCCGAGGAAAAGCCGGATACATCCACCGTTACCTTTGCGCTTTCGATCCTGTCGATCACGGATTCCGGTCCCGTCAGACGCACAAGGTTCTGATCCGAACTGTAATCGCCGGCTATATATCCTTCCGCCGGAGTCCCGGTGATCTCAAGAGAAAGCGGCATGGTCTTCGATTTCTTGGATTCCACCTTCAGCTTCACCGTATCAATGCTGGGAGTCGTCGAAACGCGGTCGGTAAAGAGATTGGATTCCACCTTGATGGAAACGGTATCAAGCTTGCTCAGCTCCTTAACGTCCGCCGTCGCGATGATATTCTGTGCGGTGATCTGCGAGATCAGGGAAGACGGTCCGCGCAGGGTCACACGTATCCGGTCGGAGTCGTCAAGGATCTCATAGATCTGTCCTCTTTCCGCAAACTGTTCCGTATTTATCAGATTGACCTGAACATTGTTGAAGATCCTGGTGTTTACCGGATCCGTTATCACTCTGACCGTCGCCCAGAGGACCAGTGCGATTACGAGTGATAAAAGCTTCAATCCCAGATTGTGCGTCAGCTTACTTTTCACTCCTGCCCAGTCCTTTCCATATGATGCGCCTGGTCTTCGGCGAATCTTTCTCCGTCTTGTTCTGTATCGTCTGAAGCGTCTCTTTCAAATGATCGCCGTCCCGCATTCTGGTGAGTTTTCCGAGGTAGGCAACGCTGATGTTTCCGGTCTCTTCGGAAACGATGATCGTCATGGAATCCGTGGCTTCGGAGATCCCGATCCCGGCGCGGTGTCTGGTACCCAGCTCCTTGCTCAGCATCGTGCTGTCCGTAAGCGGGAGATAGCAGGTAGCGGAGACTACGCGGTTGCCGCTTATGATCACGGCCCCGTCATGAAGAGGCGTATTCTTTTCAAAGATATTTATGAGTAGCTGGGAAGTAACGACCGCGTCCACATCGATTCCCGTCCGTTCATATTCGTTCAGGGACTGCTCCTGTTCGAGCACGATCAGCGCGCCCGTCTTGACCTTTCCCATTTCCACGCTTGCGCGCACGATCTCATTGATCGTCCGGTCGGAGAAACGGCCCTCGATCTCGCCGGTGGCTTTAAAGTCAAAGGGAATAATGGAGGCAAAGACCTTCTTTCGCCCAAGCTCTTCCACGGCTTTGCGGATCTCCGGCTGCAGGATGATCACGATCGCCGTCAGGGCTACCGGCAGAAGGTTCTGCGCCATCCATACGATGGTATTCATCTCAAGTAACGAGGCGATGGCAAGAAAAAAGACGATCAGCAGAATTCCCTTCAGGAGCGAATAGGCTCTCGTGTTCTTGACCCACACAAGGATCTGATAGAACAAAAAGGAAAGAATGATGACCTCAACATAATCCTGCGGCCTGATGGCCGAGATCGACGGTATGAATACCCGAATGGTCTCAAGATACTGTGACATGTCCTTCGTTAATCCTCTTCTTCCTTCACCCGGGTTCTGACGGGTGCGCTCTGAGGACGTCTCTTTGCCGTATTGATCTTCTTGACCGTTCTCTGAGGCATACTGACGTTTGCCTTCGGAACGGCTTTTACGTAATAGTAATAATCGTCATCTTCAAACTGCACCTTCTCGGTGCGGGAGTAATCAACATTAAACCAGATAAACTGGATCACAAAGCCGATCACGATCGCGAGCAGGGAACCGACGATGATCCCAGCCTTGGATACGCTGACATCCAGCATCAGAGAGCCCACAAGAATAAGGACAGACTGGGCGATCGCTCCGGTGATGATGGCAGCCGGCCAGGAATAATCCATCGGAAGCCGCCGGATCACGTAGACCAGAATGATCGTGATCCCGAAGGCCGCGATCATGAGAATCATGAGTTTGTTGTCAAGCAGGGAATCAATGATCAGCCGGAATCTGGTCGCCACATCCTCCGTTTCCATCGAGCTTAAGGCCGCGGCGTTTCCGTTGATGGTCTTCAGCATATAGCTCACGATGAGTCCGCAGCCCACGGATACCGCCGAGGCGGGATTGCCGAGCAGCCCCATGCTTACCGGGATGATATAAGGCACTCCGAGGATCTGGAGGATCGGGGTCAGCACCACAACGATCGTATCCTTCGGTGAAAAACGGAAATAAAGAAGAAAGAGGATCACGAAGATCACCAGGGTAACCGCCGCGCATTCGATGGAAAGCGCATACATATGGAGCAGCACAAAGATCGCCGCGATGAGAACGATGAAATTCATCGGCATAAAGGAGCACATGAGCGCCGCGATCAGGACTACCGAAGTATTGTCGATCTTCTGCATGTATCCAAGCTTCCGGTTGATGAAAAGAAGGGCGATAAGCGAAAGCAGAAGCTTAAAGACCGGCTTCAGGTAGACTTCGTTCTTTCCGACAAAATTGATGATATGCTGTCTGAGTACGAGGAGACTCTTCATGATGCGTTCACACTTACTGATTCTTGTTCAGATTCTCCAGCTTGCGGAGATTGATATAGTATCCTTTCAGCTTTTTTTTCGCCCCCGAATACTTCAGGGAATTGACGATATACGCGAAAAGCGTATATCCTCCCACCGTACAGGCGTAGATGATCACCAGTTTTCTGCCGAATTCGTAAAGATCCATCCGGTAGATCTCTGCCATCAGATCTTCGAAATTATAGAAAATATAAACCGCCAGCACGGCAAAATAAGAGATCGTAGCAGCCACAATGGCCTTCAGAAGCTGAAAGCCGATGTAGTCGCTCCGATAATAATTCACGATGTTCAGATTCCGCCTGCCTTCCCTCTTTTCATAGGCGGCAAGCTTCGTCATCAAAATAACCTTTTCTTCACTGACCATTTTACAGGAACCGCATCTTGTTCTCTACCGGATCTCTCTTCTTTTTCTCCGGCTTCTGCAGGGGCTTGTTCATTCCGAAGGCATCCTTGAGCCCGTGGGACATATCATTTTTGCACTTTTCGCAAAAACGTCCGGAACGGATGCTCGCACCGCATTTTTCACACTGGATCGTGATCGAGGAATTATCCGCGAACTGAAGGCGCTCCTCACGGATCCACTGCCGGATCTGCGTGGCGTCTACCTCGATCTCCCCCGACAGCTCCTGCATATCGCATCCGGGATGGTCCTGAACGTATTTTTTAGCCTTCTGGAAAAGCTCCTCCTCGGCTCCGAGGCACTCGGGACATACCTGAGGTCCGAAGGCGTAATTAAAAAGTTTTCCGCATTTCTTACAGTTTCTTACATTCATAATGATCCCTTTCCCATATCGCCGCGTATTCTTTCTATACCCCGCGTCCGATCGTTACTGTCAGAAAGAAGACTTCACAGGAAAACCTTTCTTTAAGGATCCGTGAAATCTCATCCAGCGTACTGCCGGTCGTATAGATATCATCGATCAGCATAACTGTCTTTAATTTTACATCATTTTCCCTTATATTAAAAGCATTTTTCAAATTATTCTGACGTTCCTTCAAGGTCAGGCTCTTAAGCGGAGCCGTTTTCCGGGTCCGCCGGACAAGACCGGTTTCCACCGGGATCCCGCTTAATTCACCCAGGATCTTCGCGATCTCCTCCGCCTGATTGTATCCCCTCTTCCGGAGCCTGCTTTCGTGGATCGGAACCGGAATCAGCACGTCCGGGGATATAGCCCGGATAAAATCCTTCCGGGTCTCATAGATGGCCTTCGCGTAAAACCGTGCATATTCCGCTCTTCCTTTATTCTTGAAACGGAAAAGGGATTCCGAAATGCTCCCATAGTCAAAGACCGCCTCGCCCTTTTGGAAGGCGTGGCGCCTGTTTGCGCAGTCCCTGCAGTATTCCGCGGGCTTTGAAAGCGCCCTGCCGCATTTCGCGCAAAAGGGCTCCCTGATATACACCAGCTTTTTCGCGCAGTCCCTGCATACATATTTCCGGTCCGCCGGAAGCACATCATCGCAGACAGGGCATCTTCGCGGAAAAAGAAGGTCCGTGATGAGATCCCCTGCCCGCTTTACGGCAAAGAGCACGCCCCGCTTCCCGTTATTCCCGTTTTCCTTCTTCATATATCCGAAAGTTCGCGTATCCTCCGGTCAAGCGTCGAATAGCGTTCATACTCATGATCATTGTCGATCATACGGTTCAGGACCTCGCTGCTCCCGAGGATCGTCACGCACTTCTTCGCCCTTGTGACCGCGGTGTAGAGGAGGTTGCGGTTCATAAGGAGCCGCGGGCCCGAAAGCAGCGGGATCACCACCGCCGGATATTCCGAGCCCTGGGACTTGTGTACCGTCACCGCATAGGCATGTTCCAGTTCTTCCAGCAAAGACACCGGATAATCGACTTTTTTATGCTCATCGAATTCCACGGTGAGCATGGTGCCCGCCGGATCGATGGATACGATGGTTCCGGTATCTCCGTTGAAAACGCCGAGTCCTTCATCGATCACGATGCTGAAGTTTCCTTCGATCCGCCAGGCCAGCTGGTAATCGTTCTTCGTCTGCATGACCTTATCGCCCGTGCGGAAGATCCTCTCCCCGTGGATCAGTTCCTTTTTGCGCGGGGAGGGGGGATTCAGCTGTTCCTGAAGGACCCTGTTGAGGACCGGCGCTCCGAGAAGCCCCTTTCGCGTGGGCGTGAGCACCTGAATGTCATAGGGCTTCGCGTCCACATAAGAAGGGAGTTTATCCCGGATGAGTTCCACCATATGCTTGTAGATCACATTCGGATCGCTTCGTTCCAGGAAAAAGAAATCCCTGCTTTTATTGTCCAGCCGGATATGCTTCCCCTCATTTATGAGATGCGCGTTCACGACGATATCGCCGGTATCCTCCTGCCGGAAGATCCGTTTCAGCATGACCACCGTAAAGCATCCGGAATTGATGATGTCCCTCAGCACCCTGCCGGGGCCGACACTGGGAAGCTGGTCCACGTCCCCGACGAGCACGAGCCTTGTTCCCACCGTGATCGCCTTAAGCAGGGAGCGGAGCAGAAAGATATCCACCATCGACATTTCATCAATGATGACCACATCCGCGTCGATCGGATTATCCTCATTTTTCTCAAACATGACACTTGTGTCACTTCTGTCCGGAGAGCCGCTCACCTCAAGAAGGCGGTGGATCGTCTTCGCTTCGTAGCCGGTCGCCTCCTGCATCCGCTTGGCGGCCCTTCCCGTGGGTGCGGCCAGAGCGATTTCAAGCCCAAGCCGGTCATAGTATCTGATGATCGTATTGATCGTTGTGGTCTTTCCGGTGCCGGGGCCTCCGGAGATCACGAGCACTCCGTGGCGGATACATTCAAGCACCGCCTTTTCCTGCAGCTCATCCAGTTCGATATTCTGATGTTTCAGGATCCCGTCAAGATCCTCCCGGATCTTTTCCGAGCGTTTCTTAAGCTCCTCTTCGTCCATTGAGATATTAAGTTCATGGAGCATTGCGGCGCAGTCACCTTCCGCCGTATAGAACGGGGCAGAGTAAATGAGATCCTTTTTGATCACGATCTTCCTGTCCATCGCGAGGTCTTCGATCATCGGCCGAAGATCCGTGTCCTCGATGTTCAGGATCGAAAGACAGTTCCTGACCAGAAGATCCGCAGGAAGACAGGTGTGTCCTTCCGCGGCAGCAAGACTTAACGTATAAAGGATCGCGCTCCTTATCCGGTATTCCGAAGACGCTTCGATCCCCATTTTCCGGGCAATATCATCCGCGATCCGAAAGCCCACTCCCGAAACGTCCTCCGCCAGGCGGTAAGGGTTTTCCCGGAGCACGGCATATACTCCGTCGCCGTAACGTTCATAGATCCGGACGGCAAGCGTATTGCCGATCCCGTATTGCTGAAGGTATATGAAGGCGTCCCTGACAGCCTTCTTTTCATATACCTGAGCCCCGATCTCCTGTGCCATGCGGGGCGAGATCCCCTTGATCTCCGAGAGTTTTTCCGGCTCGTCCTCTATGACACGGAATGTATCCTCTCCGAAAGCTTTGACAATGCGCCTTGCCAGCGCCTCACCTACGCCTTTGATGGCGCCGGATCCGAGGTACCGTTCGATCCCGAAGATATCCTTCGGTCTGACCTCACGGAAGCTCTTCGCCCGGAACTGTTTACCGTAGGTGGGATGCTCCGTGTATTCACCTTCCGCTTCTATGGTCATTCCCTGGTCAATCCCGGGGAAGATACCGACACAGACAGACTCCTCCTGATCCTCGCGGATCAAAAGGAGCACGGTGTATTCATTTTCCGGATTTTTGTAGATAACGTGGTCGATATAACCGGTGATCTGTTCCATTCTATAGAGCGTAATTCCGTTTCATCTGTTCGTAAAGACTCTGGGCAAGACCGAGCCCGCCGGTTTCCGTCGCGTCGGAAGCGATCTTCTGCCTGGCCTCATCTCCGAAGAATTCCGTCATGCTGTTCGTAAAGGTCGTGGTATTGCTTTCGTCCTTCAGCACGGTCTTCTCCATGCTCTTGAACATCTGCTCGAGGAAATAGGCCTCAAACTGCTTGCAGACATCCATAAGCTCCCGGTCGGTGGCATTCTGGTAGTCGGAAGTCTTCAGGCTGTCGTTCAGCCTTCCGCCGGAAGAAGCCTGGTTTTTGATAAGATCCGTGTATGCGGTTGCGCTGAGATTTGAAATATCCATAATATACCTGCTTCCGATCCGTCGCAAAGCCACCTCGCGGCATAGCCGCTTCGGTGTTCCGCTTCGCCGTGATTGTTTCACATGCTTCATGCCCGTCGCAAAGCCACCTCGCGGCATAGCCGCTTCGGTGTTCCGCTTCGCAGAATTGCCAAATACACAAACAGCCTTACGGCCGCGAGCGCCCGACGTCTGTTTATGTATTTGTCAGCTTTGCTCCTACCGCTTCAGGTTGTTGGCGGTCTGCATCATCTCGTCCGTGGTGGTGATGGCCTTGGAGTTCATCTCGTAGGCACGCTGCGCCACGATCATGTTTACCATTTCCGTCGCGACCTGAACGTTGGATCCTTCGAGGTACCCCTGTACCACTCTGGATTTCACGAGGTCTCTGTTCGTGGATTCATTGAGTGCCGGGCCGGAAGCGGCGGTCACATCGAAAAGAGTGTCGCCGGTACGCCTTAATCCGCCCGGATTGTTAAACTGGTAGAGGCCGATCTGGATCCCCAGAGGCTGAGGATTGTTCTGAGCGTCCGGATAGCAGATCTGTCCGTCCTGCGTCACGGTCACGCGGTTCATCACATACTGGTTTCCGAGGGTGATCGCCTTGCCGTTCGTGTCGAGTACGGCAAGTCCGTCCTGGGTGGTGAGCATCATACCGGCGCTCCCGTTCGTTGCCCAGGTGAAATCCCCGTTCCTCGTGTAATTCGTATCTCCGTCGGCGTTGCGGATCGCGAAGAAGCCGTCGCCTTCGATGGCGAAAGCCGTATCGGAAGCCGAATCAAGAAGGCTTCCCTGCGTAAAGATCTGGTTGATCGAGGAATTTCTCACACCGAGTCCCACCTGGGAAGTTGTCGGTTTCGGATCCCCGTTCGCCGTTGTCGTGGCGGTCTGGAGATTCTGATAGAGGAGCGATTTGAACTGCGCTGCCTGCGTCTTGTATCCCATTGTATTTACGTTTGCCAGATTGTTCGCGATGGTATCAACATTTACCTGCTGGGCGTTCATACCGGTTGCCGCGGTCCATAAGCTTCTTACCATAAAATCTTCTCCTTCCCGTCAGGCGGTCCCTAAGCGGTCATCAGACCTTTCCCAACTGATTGGCTGCAATATCGAGGGTACCGTCGATCGTGGTGATCACTTTCTGATTGCTTTCGTAAGCGCGGGAAACGGCGATCATTTCCACCATCTCCGAAACCACCGACATATTCGAGGTCTCAAGAAAGCCCTGATAGATGCCCGCCGGCGCCTCTGCTTCCGTCGCACCCTCCACCGGTTCGAAATAGTTCTCGCCGTATCGTTTCAGATAATCGTAATTTTCAAAATCGGTCACCCCGATCGTGTCCACGACCTGACCGTTCTGAATGATCTGTCCCTTGATGTTGATGACCGTTTCCGGTGCGATGGGATCCATCTGCACCCGTTTCCCTTCGGAATTGAGGACCCAGTCACCGTCCTGCGTTCTGAGGTATCCCTCAGCGTCCGTCGTAAAGTTTCCGTCCCTCGTATACTTGACGGAGGATTCACCCTTTTTATTCACAAATTCGACTGCGAAAAAGCCTTTGTCCGTCAGCGCCAGATCGAAGGTATTTCCCGTTTCCTTCATGGGACCCTGTGAAAAGTCCGTGTATCCTTCGCCGATCTTCACGCCGGGATTGTTCCATCCGATATGCTTCGCGAGGCGGTAGCCCTCCGTCACATCCTTGATCTTGTGGGCGAGCAGCGCATCGAAAGACTGGGCCGTAGCGCCTTCTTTCTTATAGCCGTTGGTGTCCGCGTTCGCCAGGTTGTTCGTCAGGACATCCATTCTGTGTTCCTGATGGATCATACCGGTGTAGGCCGTATAGAGTCCTTTTACCATTTAAACGTCTCCTTTGTATCCGGAGAGGAATTCCACATACCGTCCGGTCCCGATGGCAACCGCCGTCATCGGATCTTCGGCGGTCATCGTATTGATACCGGTCTTTTCGGCGATCAGTTCCTCGAGTCCGTTCAGCAGGCTTCCGCCCCCTGTAAGTACGATCCCGCGGTCCGCGATATCGGCCGCCAGTTCGGGCGGTGTCTTCTCCAGTACCCCGTGGATCGCTTCCACGATCTGTGAGGTTTCCGTACGGAGAGCCTCTTCCGTTTCTTCACTTGATACCTTGACGGTCTTCGGGAGACCCGTGATCAGGTTTCTCCCCTTGACATCCATATACTGCACATCGGCGCTCTTGTAAGCGGTTCCGATCCGGATCTTCATATCCTCCGCGGTCCGTTCACCGATGTGAAGATTATGCTTTTTCCTCATATGGCGGACAAGCGCTTCGTCGAAGTCATCGCCCGCGATCTTGATCGATGCGGATACCACCGTGCTCCCCAGTGAAATAACGGCGATGTCGGAAGTTCCGCCTCCGATATCCACGATCATGTTTCCGTAAGGTCTCGAGATATCGATGCCTGCGCCGATCGCGGCCGCGATGGGTTCCTCAATGATATGAACCTCTCTCGCTCCGGCCATCATCGTCGCGTCCTCCACGGCCTTCTTTTCCACTTCCGTTACTCCGGAAGGTACGCAGACCGCGATCCTCGGTTTGCGGAAGGTCTTTTTGCCGATGGCCTTCTGGATGAAGTACTGCATCATCTTCTCGGTAACCTTATAGTCGGAGATAACTCCCTGCCTCAGAGGTCTTACCGCGATGATGTTGCTCGGAGTACGCCCCAGCATCAGTCTCGCGTCTTCGCCGATGGCTTTTACCTTATTGGTGTCCCGGTCAAAGGCCACTACCGAGGGTTCTTTGAGGACCACTCCTCTTCCCCTTATATAGACCAGAATGCTCGCAGTACCAAGATCGATCCCGATATCCGTATATGATGACATGTCAGTTCTCCCTTTCACAATTCATTTTGTCCTGCCGGACCTCATAATCCATAATATTATAGCGTAAAGAGATCTGTTTTTAAAGTAGGACAATCATTAAATCCCTATAAAGTTGTGAAAAGAAGAAAAAGACGCACTGTCGCGTGATTCCTTCACGCGGTGGATGCGTCCCTGCGGTATATATATCGGCTGTTTTTCCGTATACTTTACCCTTTTTTCTTCTTTTCGCCCGCTTTTCCTTCTCCTTTTTGGGTCTTTTCCGTCCGGGATCTTGCGAGCATTTTCCGGATATACTGTCCCGTATAGGATTTTTCGCACTTCGCGACCTCTTCCGGAGTGCCCTGTGTCACTACCGTGCCTCCGCGATCGCCTCCGTCGGGTCCCATGTCGATGATATAATCCGCGGTCTTGATCACATCGAGATTATGCTCGATCACGACTGCCGTATTTCCTTCGCCGACCAGCCGGTGGATGATCTCGATCAGTTTATGGACATCGGCGAAATGGAGACCGGTCGTGGGCTCGTCCAGAATATAGATCGTATTGCCTGTGCTTTTTTTGGAAAGCTCCGTGGCAAGCTTGATCCTCTGTGCCTCACCGCCCGAAAGCGTGGTCGAAGGCTGCCCGAGTTTGATATAGGACAGACCGACATCGTTCAGGGTCTCGATCTTCCGCCGGATGGAGGGCAGGTTTTCAAAGAAGGGCACCGCTTCCTCCACCGTCATATCGAGGACGTCATAGATCGTCTTTCCCTTATAATGAACCTCAAGGGTCTCGCGGTTGTAGCGCTTACCTCCGCAGACCTCACAGGGTACATAGACATCCGGAAGGAAATGCATCTCGATCTTGATGATCCCGTCTCCGCTGCAGGCTTCGCACCGTCCGCCCTTAACGTTGAAGGAAAACCTTCCCTTGCTGTAGCCCCGGGCTTTCGCGTCCGGCGTTCCCGCGAAAAGATCCCGGATCATATCGAACACTCCCGTATAGGTCGCGGGATTCGATCTGGGGGTCCTTCCGATGGGAGACTGGTCGATGGCGATCACCTTGTCAAGCTTTTCTTCTCCCAGGATCCGGTCATGTTTTCCGGGAATGGTCCTTGCCCGGTTCAGATCCTTTGCGAGCCGCTTATAGAGGATCTCGTTCACCAGCGAACTCTTTCCCGATCCGGATACTCCGGTCACGCAGGTAAAGACGCCCAGAGGGATCTTCACGTCAATGTTCTTCAGGTTATTCTCCTTCGCCCCTTTTACCGTCAGAAAGCCCGTGGGCTTCCTTCTTGTCTCGGGAACGGGGATCTTAAGTTCACCGCTCAGGTATTTCCCGGTAACGGAATCGGGATTCTTCATCAGATCCTCCGCGGTTCCCTGCGCCACGACTTCTCCCCCGTGGGCACCGGCAAGAGGTCCGATATCCACAATATGATCCGCGGCGAGCATCGTCTCCTCGTCATGCTCGACGACGATCAGGGTGTTGCCGAGATCCCGGAGCTGCTTTAAGGTTCCGAGCAGCTTGTCATTATCCTTCTGATGAAGTCCGATGGAAGGTTCATCCAGTATATAGCAGACTCCGACAAGGCCGGAGCCGATCTGTGTCGCAAGACGGATCCTCTGCGCCTCCCCTCCGGAGAGCGAGGCCGTGGCCCTTGCGAGTGTCAGATAGTCAAGGCCCACATCCACAAGGAACCCGACTCGCGCGCGGATCTCCTTGAGGATCTGCCGGCCTATGTATTCCTGCTGTTTCGTAAGTTTCATTCCTTCGAGGAATTTCTGAAGTTCCAGGATCGAATCCGTGGTCACCTCATAGATATTCCTCCCTGCCACCGTTACGGCCAGCGACTCCTTTTTAAGGCGCATTCCGTTGCATTCCGAGCAGGGGGTAAAGCTCATGTAGGATTCATATTCCGCCTTCTGCGTTTCCGAAAAAGTTTCCCGGTAGCGGCGCTCCGAGTTGCGTATGATACCCTCAAAGGTGACGGGATAATCCCCTTCTCCCCGCTGTCCCTTGTAATGCACGAGGACCTCGGGAAAGCCTCCGTAGATCAGTTTGTTCTGCACGTCCCCGGGAAGTTTCTCAAAGGGCCTGTCCAGGCTGAACTTAAACTTCTTTGAAAGCGCGGTAAGGACCGCGTTCGTAAAGCTGCCGTCCTTTGATGAGGACTGCCAGCCCGTTACCTGAATCGCGCCTTCGTTGATGGAAAGGCTTCTGTCCGGGATCATCAGGTCCGGATTGAATTCCATCTTGTAGCCGAGGCCGTAGCAGACCGGGCAGGCTCCGAAGGGATTATTGAAGGAAAAGCTTCTCGGCTCGATCTCGGGAATGCTGATCCCGCAGTCCGGGCAGGCAAAACTCGTACTGAAATTGATCCTGTCCTTTCCGATCACATCCACTACCAGTAGACCGTCGCTAAGCTTCAGCACGTTCTCGATGGAATCCGCGATCCTTCCCTCCGTTCCGGGTTTGATCACGATCCGATCCACCACGATCTCGATGGTATGCTTCACGTTTTTATCAAGCTCGATCTCTTCGGAAAGCTCGTACAGATTTCCGTCCACGATGGCCCGCACGTATCCGCTTCTCGAAGCCCTCTCCAGCACCTTTTCGTGACGGCCCTTCTTTCCCCGTACGACGGGTGAAAGAAGCTGGATCCTCGTTCCTTCCTCCATTTCCATGATCTGGTCCACCATCTGGTCCACGGTCTGACGGCGGATCTCCCTGCCGCACTGCGGGCAGTGGGGGATCCCGATCCTCGCATAAAGGAGGCGCAGATGGTCATAGATCTCGGTCACGGTTCCCACGGTGGAGCGGGGGTTCCGGTTCGTGGATTTCTGATCGATGGAGATGGCGGGGGAAAGCCCGTCGATCTGCTCGACATCCGGCTTTTCCATCTGGCCGAGGAACTGTCTGGCGTAGGAGGAAAGCGATTCCATATAGCGGCGCTGCCCCTCCGCGTAGATCGTGTCAAACGCAAGAGAACTCTTGCCGGAACCTGACAGACCTGTCAGAACTACCAGTTTGTCTCTCGGAATATCGACATCGATATGTTTCAGATTATGTTCGGATGCCCCGCGGACGCGAATACAGTCCCGGGGTAATATGTGCTTTGTCTCTTCGGACATTTTTCTTACTCCTTTTCCAGATCGTGCAGCGCCTTTTTCAGCCCGATCATCTTGTCGCGAAGCTCTGCCGCGGATTCAAAGTCAAGTTCTGCCGCCGCCTTCCGCATGCTCTTTTCGACTTTTTCGATCAGCTTTTCGAGTTCTTCGCGGCTCATGGATTCCGGATCTTTCTCAAAGCGCATTTCCTCTTTCGCGATCTCTCTGGAAATGCTGATCAGATCCCGGACGGCCTTCTTGATCCCAACCGGCGTAATGCCGTGCTCTTCATTATACCGCTTTTGAAGATTTCGTCTACGGTCGGTTTCCTCGATCGTTTTTTTCATGGAATCCGTGATCACATCGGCATACATGATCACATGCCCGTCCACATTTCTGGCCGCTCTGCCTACGGTCTGGATCAGGGAAGTCTCCGAGCGGAGGAAGCCTTCCTTGTCCGCATCCAGGATCGCCACCAGGGAGATCTCGGGAATATCGAGTCCCTCCCTTAAAAGATTGATCCCCACCAGTACATCGAAAACGTCAAGGCGCATATCACGGATGATCTCGGATCTCTCCAGCGTGTCAATGTCGGAATGCAGGTATTTGACCCGGATCCCCGCTTCTTTCAGATAATCGGTCAGATCCTCCGCCATGCGTTTGGTCAGAGTCGTGATCAGTACCTTGTTCTTTTTCTCCGTTTCCTTCCGGATCTCCCCGATGAGATCATCGATCTGCCCCTCCACGGGGCGCACAAAGATCTCCGGATCAAGCAGTCCTGTAGGCCGGATGATCTGTTCGGTCCGAAGCAGCTCATGATCCGCTTCATACTGCGAGGGGGTTGCGGATACGAAGAGTACCTGATCCACCCTTTCCTCGAATTCCGTAAAGTTCAGCGGGCGGTTATCCTTCGCGGAAGGCAGCCGGAATCCGTAATCGACCAGAGAGCTCTTCCGGCTCTGATCGCCCACATACATCGCGCCGAGCTGGGGGATCGTCATATGGGACTCGTCAATGATGATAAGGAAATCGTTATGGAAGAAGTCGATCAGTGTATAGGGCGGCTCTCCCTTCTTTCTTCCGGACATGAATCTGGAGTAGTTTTCTATGCCGGAGCAGAATCCCGTTTCAAGCAGCATCTCCATATCGAAGTTCGTCCGCTCGGAGATCCTCTGGGCTTCCAGCAGTTTGTCCTCGCTCTTGAAATAGCGGATCCGCTCCTCCAGTTCCTCTCCGATCTCCTTCACGGCAGCTTTCAGTTTTTCGGCAGGTACCACATAATGGGATGCGGGAAAGATCGTGACATGGTTCAGGGTGCGGAGCGGGTTGCCGGTCAGAAGGTCAACCTCACAGATCCTCTCGATCTCATCTCCGAAAAACTCCACCCGGATAACGGCGTCCCCTCCCTGGGCCGGGTTGATCTCCAGCACATCTCCCCGTACGCGGAAGCAGGAACGTCCAAGGTCCATATCGTTTCTCTCATATCTCATCGCGATCAGGGCCCGGATCACCTCGTCCCGGTCCTTCACCATACCGGGCCTCAGCGAGACCATCATTCCCTGATAGTCATCCGGTGAGCCCAGTCCGTAAATGCAGGATACGGAAGCGACGACGATCACGTCCCGTCTCTCGGAAAGGGAAGCTGTGGCGGAAAGCCGCAGTTTGTCGATCTCATCGTTCACGGAGGAATCCTTCGCGATATAGGTGTCCGTCTGCGGGACATAAGCCTCCGGCTGATAATAGTCGTAATAGGACACAAAATACTCGACGGCGTTTTCCGGGAAGAATTCTTTCATCTCGCCGTAAAGCTGTCCGGCCAGTGTTTTGTTGTGGGATATGATCAGCGTCGGCTTATTAAGGGCAGCGATCACATTGGCCATGGTGAAGGTTTTGCCGGAGCCCGTAACGCCGAGCAGGGTTTCAAACTGGTTGCCCGCTTTGAAACCCTCCACAAGTTCTTTGATCGCCTGCGGCTGGTCGCCGGTAGGCTGATATTCCGAATGAAGTTTAAAGTTCATTATTTATCGAATCCGATCCTTCTGATCTCATCCACCAGATTTCTCGCATAGACTTCACATCCGAGGCAGTTCGGATGCAGGTTGTCAAGATAATACTCGGGGAAATGAGGAACAAGTTTCATTCCGTCAACGACCGTTACATTGGGATACGCGCCGGCGATCTTCTTTATCTCTTCGCAGAATTCCGTAAATGCGGGCAGTCCGTCCTGCATACCGAACCTGAGGTCTCCTCTCCAGAGAGGCGAAATGCACAGAACCGGTATCCTGTCACCGTAGATCCCGGTAAGGGTCTCGTAGTACTCCCTGATCTTTGTCGTATCCTTCTCCCAGTGCTGATTGGTCCCGAGGGCAACAATGATGCCGTCCGGATCATAGCCGTCCATTTTCATCAGAGATCCCTTATCATAGATATATCCCCCGATACCCTGATTGATGATATCGAAATTAAGGAGCCTGTTCGCAACGCTGACATAGGTATTCGAAGATCTTAAGGGTCCGTATCCCTGCGTGATCGAATCCCCGAGCCACAATACCTTTTTCCCCTTCTTTGCTCTCTCATACCCGGCATCGATGGTGAAATTGCGGATAAGGACCGTGGCATCCGCCGGCAGGTAAATGATCACGTCCTTTTCTCCTTCGGGAAGCTCCCATTCGATCGTGCCCGTATCGAGAATGTCCTTCACATGTATGATCCCCGAAATAAGCCCGTCCACGCACAGTTCGAAAGTATCCGGAGACCCCTTCCATATGATCTTATAGTCAAAGGAAACCTTCTTTGCCGAGGTCCTGAATTCCAGCGTCTTGGCGGAAGAAGCATCGCATCTTTCAGCCCACATGATAAAGGCCCCGTTAAAGTATTCCATCTGTTTTTCGGAATACTGAAAAGCCTTGAGATACCCGTCTTCCGTCTCCCTAAACTCATAGGCTCCGAAATAGATCTTCTTTAATTCCTCATTTGTCAAAACCATTTCAGCCCCTCTCCCTTCAATGTGTTTACATGTATCTGCATTGTATCATAAATGTTCCCTTATGTGTTTTTCTTTCTGTATTCGCTTGCGCTCATCCCGTAATACTTCCGGAAAGCCGACGAAAAATGCTCGACGGAAGAGTAGCCGAGCTCGTCCGCGATCTTCGTAACGTTCATATCCTGCGAACGGAGCATAAGCGCGGCGGCACTCATCTTCGCCTCCGCCTTTTTGCTCTGAAAATTCATTCCGTAATGCCCCGTAAGCAGTCTCTGCGTCTGTCTGGTGCTGAGATTAAGTCTTGAAGCGAGCGAAGTCAGGGTCAGCGTCGCGTATTCGTAAAGGAAGGCCTCTTCGATCATAAGAAACTGACTGTCGGCGGATCTTACTCCGCCCGTTTCAAAACTGTCCCTGTCGGCCGAATAGTTCCGTACGCAGGAAATGATGATCTGTTTTATGATGGATTCAACGGCTTCCTTATAACCGATGTCCTGCTGCTTCAGTTCGGAAAAGAGTGCCCTCATAAGGCCGTATATCCCGTACCGGTCCGTTCCGTACCATCTGTCCGTCCCGCGAAATCGCCCGAAAGGGGAAGTCTTCTTCCCGTTTCCCGCATCCGCAGACAGTTTCAGATAAACGCAGTATTCGGACAGCGGATCCTCCCGGTCGGGGATCATGGAATGTCTGATCCCGGGGCCTGTCACATACAGCGTTCCGGGAAAGGTATCATATTCGGTCCCGCTTACGGTAACCCTGCCGTGACCCGAGGAAATGTAATGGATCTCGTAGCTGTTGTCGGAATGGGCGTGCATCGGGATCGATCTCCGGAATCGTTCATATACCACGTTCCCCACATATACCGTCCCGCCGCCCATTCTGAACCCGATGTCCGGGTTCTGATACGCGATCTTTTCTTCTCCGTCCCTTCCGTTGTTTTTCGTATCTTCGCTCATGCGGATATGGTAGCACAAAATATGCGCTGATGCGACATTATTTGTTCTATCCTGTCACAATAATCTCTTATAGCCTCCGGCCGCGATCCCTATACTTGATATCAGGATCGTATTTTTCCATCCAAAGGAGGTAAATCTTATGGCAGTAAAAATGAGAATGAGGGGAGCCATACTCCCCGGCAATTCAACGGTTGAGCTTAAGGACTTCGAAGTTCCGAAGCCCGGATTCGGGCAGGTGCTCATCCGCACCAAGGCAACCACCATATGCGGCAGCGATATTCGCTGCATCTACAGGGAGCATACCGGAAAGGGTGCCGAGGGTTATATTCCCGGGATGATCGCCGGCCACGAGCCCTGCGGTCTGATCATTGAAGAAGGGGAAGGTCTCCGGCGGTTCAAAAAAGGAGACCGTGTCATTGTCTATCATATTTCCGGCTGCGGCGTATGCAACGACTGCCGCAGAGGCTACTACATCTCCTGTACTTCCAGATTCCGTGCCGCATACGGCTGGCAGCGAAACGGCGGAATGGGTGAATATATTCTCGCCGATGAGAAGGATCTGATCGCCCTTCCCGACGAGCTCTCCTACAAGGACGGCGCGCAGGTGGCCTGCGGATTCGGTACGGTCTATGAAGCCATCGAGAAGATCGGGGTAAGCGGCAACGATGCTGTACTCGTCACGGGACTCGGCCCCGTGGGGCTTGCCGCTCTTATGCTCTGTAAGGCTCTCGGCGCAAATCAGCTGATCGGTGTCGAGATGAATGATTACCGGATTGATCTGGCAAAGAAGCTCGGTCTGGCCGATCAGGTATTCAAGCCCGGCGACGATACTCTTGAAGAGATCCTTAAGGTCACCCGCGGACGGGGCGTGGAGAAGGCCATTGACTGCTCCGCTTCCGATCCCGGCAGGCAGCTTGCCATCCGCGCCACCCATTCCTACGGAAAGATCGCGTTTGTCGGCGAAGGCGGAACCTGTACCTTCAATCCCAGCCCGGACATCATTCACGGTCAGAAGACCATCTACGGCTCCTGGGTAACCTCCCTCTGGAAAATGGAGGAGCTGGTTGACAGGCTGGTGCGCTGGAACATCCATCCCGACAGGCTGATCACCCACGAATTCGCTCTTGAACAGGCTCCCGAGGCTTATGCTCTCATGGCGTCCGGCAACTGCGGAAAGGTTGCCGTGGTCTTCGGTGATCAGGACGAGAAGTAAGGAGGAGATCATGAGCGAATTTATAACCGGCGTTCCGGCCTATACCTTAAATACGGGGGCTGTTATGCCCGCCGTGGGTCTCGGGACCTTCGGCTCCGACAAATACACACCCGGGCAGATAGCCTCTGCCGTGTCCGGCGCGGTCAGATCCGGCTACAGAATGCTCGACTGCGCATCCGTCTATCAGAACGAGGATCGGATCGGCGAGGTTTTAAGTGACCTGTTCCGGGAGAATGTCGTAAAAAGAGAGGAGCTGTTCATCACTTCCAAAGTATGGAACGACCAGCACAGGGAAGTCAGAAAAGCCTGTGAAAAGAGTCTGTCGGACCTTGGGCTCAGCTATGTCGATCTCTACTTTGTACACTGGCCGTTTCCCAATTATCACGCACCGGGATGTGACGGCACCTCCCGGAATCCCGATTCAAAGCCCTTCTCCGTGGACGAATTCATGGATACCTGGAGACAGCTTGAAGAACTGTATGACGAGGGACTGGTAAAGGCCATCGGCATGTCCAATATGACCGTTTCGAAGCTTGAGAAGGTACTTCCTCTTTGCAGGATAAAGCCTTCCGCTCTCGAGATGGAATGTCATCCCTCCTTCCAGCAGCAGGAGCTGTTTGATTACGCCCGCTCCCGTAACATCATACCGGTAGGTTTCTGTCCGATAGGTTCACCGAGCAGACCGGAAAGAGACAGATGCAGTACCGATGTGGCTGACACGGAGCTGCCCGAAGTCGTGCAGGTCGCTGAGGCTCATCATGTCCACCCCGCGATAATATGCATCAAATGGGCGGTACAGCGGGGATTGTGCACGATCCCGTTTTCCGTAAAGGAGCCCCAGTATATCTCCAATCTTAAATGCGTTACCGAAGATCCCCTTACGGATGATGAAATGGAACTGCTGAAGGGTGCCGAGCGGGGCTGCCGCCTGGTGAAGGGACAGGTCTTCCTGTGGCCCGGCGCCGATGACTGGACACAGCTTTGGAAATAAGGAGGAGTCTATGCTGAAAGGAATACCGAAGATACTGTCACCGGAACTGCTGAAGGTTCTTTGTGAGATGGGACACGCGGACAGGATCGTTATCGCTGACGGAAACTTCCCTGCGGAGTCCGTGGGACGCGACGCGATCGTTGTAAGGCTTGACGGACACGGGGTGCCCGAGATCCTGGATGCCATACTCACGGTCTTCCCTCTCGATACCTATGTGGAACATCCGGTGAACCTTATGGAAGTCATGAAAGGCGATCCCGTCGAAACCCCGATCTGGGATACCTACGCGAAGATCCTTGAAAAGCATGATGCGCGCGGAAATTCCGTGACCGGATATATCGAACGCTTCGCTTTTTATGAAGAGGCACGAAAAGCCTATGCGATCGTCACCACCGGCGAGTCGGCCCTTTATGCCAATATTATGCTTCAAAAAGGTGTCGTGACCGGCTGAACGGATCATTTTTATCGCCCCTGTACTTTGCGGTACGGGGGCGGTCTCTTTTCTCAGATCACGATCCGGTATCCCGTCTTCATCTGCACTGCCATATCGCCGAGTTCTTCGTTCAGTATCCCGAACGCTCTGTCTTTGGTGCAATGCCCCGTGCAGATATATTGAATGCCGGTGTCTCTTATCTTTTTCGCAACTTCCCTGATCTCTTCATCCGGTTTGTTGAAAAGATGAAGGCCGCCGATAAGTCCGTATACCTTTTTATCCGGGAAGGTGTTCCTTACCTCGCTGATTATGGTGTCCGCGCCGCCGTGCGAGCAGGAATTCAGTATGACGAGGCCCTTATCCGTATCAAGTACCAGACTCTGTTCATGGGAAAAATCATCCGGCATCCAGCCTCCGGGCGTTTTCCGGTACATCCTCTCCCTCTTTCCGATGCTTTCAAGTCCCTTTGTCTTGTGGGGTATCAGCCATACCCCGTCCATAAGGTTATAATCACCCGAGACCTTCACGATCCTGTCCGGGTATTTTTGCAGCATCTTTTTCGGGATCCCGATGTATTTCCGGAAAATGTATTTCTTTTTATAACAGTCGGCCGCCGTATGATCTCTCACATAAAGCTTTGCCTTTTCGTTATTCTCAAAAAACGCCGGCAGGCCGTTTGCATGATCGTAATGCGCGTGGCTCAGCACCGCATGATCGATATCCGCAACGTCCCTCCCGAGTTTTTTCATATTCTCGAGGAAGAGCTCCGAAGAACCCGCATCCAGGAGAATGTTCTTTCCCGCGTACCGGATGAGGATGCTGAGTCCCCATTCACTGTCCATCCCGTTATCCGCCTTATTGTCGACTATGATCGTAATATCGGTTTCCATTATGACTTTTCCTGCCGTAAGCTCCGTTATCCTTTAACTCCGACACCGTTGAACCGTCTTAAAACCCTTCGGGTTCGTCGATCTCGATATAACCGGTCTCATATTTCCCGTTTCCGCCGCTGATGTTAAAGCCAAGGCTTAGATAATGCCTCGGAAAGGGCGCAAGATAGCATCTGATCGCGGGAGAAGCGCCTTCCGTGATCTCAGCATAATAAACGCATCTTAACTGCGTCGCGGCATCCTCCGTCCACCATGATGAAACATAATCCTCTTCAACTTCTTCCGTCCTCGTAAACCCGGCTTCTTTTATGGAGAACGTGATCCTGTTGCCTTCGGGTTTTTCGTATTCGATCTCAAAGCCCTTTGCCCCGTTCTCCCCCTTTGCAAGAGGAAGCTGTGCCTCGGCATATTTCCCGGAAGCGGGGTCTTTTTCGAAGAGCCACATATCACCGTAAGAATACGGATCCGTGCCGGTATCATAGGTAAGGGTCACCAGAATCTCATTGATACCGTCTCCGTTCAGATCTCCGCCCTGAATGTGCGGAAATCCCGTCTCCCATCCCTCCGGAACAGTGAGCCGGTCCCCGTTTCCGAATTCGACGGTGTAAACGGCCGTCTGCCGGTCCCCGTCCCAGCTACGGTTAACCCGGTCCGTTTTTCCGTCCGAATCATAATCGCAGTCCCGAAACTCCTTTTTCCATACATATTCCCTGCACTCATCCACATAGCCTTCATATTCCCAGATGGCAAAAAAGGAAAGATCCTCCTCATCCTCCTCCGATTCCGGGCCGGCTCCTTCCCCGCTTGTCCCGGTTGCGTCTTCGCGGGTGGTGCCGCTGGCATATGCACTCCATTCGCTGTATATTCTGTCTTCGCCTTCTCCGCTGAAGGCTCTGACCTTTATCCGGAAATCAAATTCGTCCTGCGCGCCGGTCTCATAGGAGTTTTCGGCGGTCTCGCTGTATGCCGGCTCCCGGAAAGAATCCTCTTTGATGTATTTGTTTTCTTCACATACTTCATAGCCATCTGCGCCTTCCACCGCGTCCCATGTAAAGCGGACGATCACCGAGTCTTCTCCCGGTTCGGTGATACCGTCTTTTACGGCCGGCGTTTCCGGCGCTTTTGCCGGAGCCTCTTCTGCTGTTGCTTCCGAAGAGTCCTCAGACACTTCTTCCGAAACGGAAGGTTCCGTCCCCGGTTCTTTAACCGCATCATCCATCGTCCCTTCGACTCTGCTCGAGCCGCAGGCGGATGTAAGAAGCATAAGTGTGAGGATCAGTACCGTCAGTTTTGTTTTTTTCATAATTTCTCCTTTACTGTGATCGCATTCTGTTCAGCCCGGGATCATCTTGCATTTTCCCGCATTGTCCTGTAGAGTGCAAGTTCCAGTTCCTTTTCCTTCTTCCACTTTTCCCTTTGCCTCTTTATTTCGGCAAGTTCGTCGGGGCCCGCAAAGTATTTCAGAAAGTAATCGGTCTCACTGTCTTCAATCTCGTCGCGAAGAGGATCGTTCAGTACTTCATAGCCCTCGAGATCCTTCGATCTTTCCTTCAGTTCCCGGAACTTCAGAACCGCGCTCTCAAGGTCGGTATAATGATCGCCCTCCACAATGAACGGGATATCGAATTTTCTTCTCCCGGTATACTCCAGCCACAGCCACGACCTGTCCGCTTCCTCATACGCGTACAGGTCTTTCTTCTTTTCCACATATTTCTCGAAATTCCAGACTTCGGTCAGAAACTGTCTGCGCAGCTTTTTTCTTTCCGCTTCGTTCGAAGGATCCGCTCCCTCCCTCTTCAGGTACTTTTTGAATTTTTCCTCGAAGTCTTTTTTCTCCTCCGCCTCCGGTTCCTTCTCCCGGTCCCGGGCGCCTATGGAATACTCCCCGAAGTTTTCGTTCGTCGCGCTGTCATCATCAAAGCGGATGCAGCAATAGTAGCAGTTCTGCTCATAAGCTTCCGAAGGATCGGGTTCGAGCAGGGACCTCCCTATGATATAGATCCCGAGTCCGCTCTCCGGATCGATGATCACCGGAATGAACGGAAAGCCTGTCATTTTGTCAGGGTCCGCTTCCGTCTCTTCTTCGATCTCAATATCATTCAAAAGGCCAAACAGCTCTTCGCATTCTTCTTTAAACCTGTCGCTTAAAAGTCTGTCTCTGACCGGCAGGCATCCCGGGGCCGGATCTTTTTCCGGATCGGCCGGCGAGTCCTTAGCCATCTTGAACTTCACGAATTCGAAGTACATATCCAGAGATTCGTCGCTCCGGCTCCTTTCCTTATTCCGCGCACGGGGCGTATCCGTATCCGTCATCTTCCGGTTAAAGCCGATATTATAGAAATAATTCCGGACATCCTCCTGCATCAGCCGGTCGGCAAGATAGTCGCATAATCTCCCGGCAAACAAAGGATCTCCCCCTTCTGCCCGGTCGAGCATGCCGAGAAACCGTTCCTTCAGTTCGGGCTGTCTCCCTCCTGCATTCTTATCCTCCTCATTGAGGAGACGTATCATATCTTCCCTGGGAATCTCGACGGAGGATGCGATCTTTTTTATCACACTGCGGTACTCCTCCTCTTCGATCCGGCATTCCGCAAAGCTTTCGCGGCAGCTTTTCAGAAGCACATAGGGATCCTTCCGGTCATTTTCCCTGATCCGTTCATATTCGTCCGGATCGGCTTTCCTGTCCTTAAGAGACTGTTTATACCGGTAGATGAAGGCATTTTTCCGGTCCTCCGGCCGTCTTTCATCATAATCTCTTTTCATTTCGAGATAGAAATCCGCTTTACTGCCGTAATCCATTTTTCCTCCTGATCCGCGAAAGAGATGTGTTCAGTTTTGTCTCCAGTTCCTCAAGGAGGTCCATCTCGCTGAGAGTCGCGTCATCGCTTGAAAAGACCGACATTTTGTTCTCATAAAGAAAGCCGTAGATGATGTTTTCGATCCTTTCCGCAAAGGAACGGCGGTCCGTCTCGAAGAACAGTTTCCGGTAATCCGTATACCTCTTTACAAAAGTCTCCCTGTCTTCAAATTCTTCCCGGTATCTTTCCCACCGCGGTTCCCTGGTCCTGTTCAGCCCGTCAACATACCGCCGCATATCTTCATATTCCGCCCATTCCTTCTCTTCTTCTTCCAGTTCCTCCTCGGACATTTCCTCATAGCGGGTCCTGTCAAGGTAATCATACATATCCTTATAGCCCTGCTTTTTCAAAGCCCTTTCGCATTCGGCATAGCTGTCGTATCCCATCTCCTTTGCGAACGTTTCCTTCATTTCGGCTTCTCTTTTTTCGAGAGCGGCGAACTCATCCTCAAGATCCTCTTCGCGTTCGCGGAACCGGTCCCCTTTCAGATATCGTTCAAACCCTTCTTCATCAAAGTCTCTGATCGCCTCTTCACCCGGATTTCTGAAATCCTTCCCGGTCACCATAAAAAAGCAAAGGTCCATCGTGATAAAATAACTGAAAGCCGGCGTCTCCTCCTGCAGGCTGTCCCTGATGAAACACATATACTCATGATCGATCAGTTTTTCCTTTGAGTCGATCCACCGGTCGTTCTGTACAAGCTCCGCTTTTTCGATAATGTCCTGGAAGGTTTCGCAGGAGCGGAATTCTTCATAAACGCTCCCGTAGGGACCTCCGTACCGTTCGATCCGGTCATTCGAGAAGCAGCGGAAAGTGCAGTAGAAAAAAGAAGTGAGAAAAGCCTTTTCCTTCCGGTCCGTACTTTCCGCGAAGGAAAGCAGCTTTTTGATGAACGCGTCAGCCTTTTTCGTGGAGAATCTCCCCTCCCTGTCCGTGATGAACGGCTGTATGGAAAGATTTGTCCCACGCGCAGCAAAGACCAGTTTCCTGATCTTTGCTTCCGTTTCTCTTCGATTGTATTCCGCCGCCTGTCGGTCCATAATCATTCTCTCCGGAAGGGAGTATTTCTGTTCCGGGTTCTATTATACATCTTCCGCCGGGATTTGCGAAATGAGCCACTAACCCCGTCCCCAGGGCTCAAAAAAATGAGCCACTAACCCCGTCCCCGAGGCTCATATTGCATCTTCCTTGAGGGCCTCGATGATGTTGTCGTCCCTGATCCTGTTGACGGAAAGAAGCATACTGATGCCGAGGATCGCGAATACTGCCATAATAACCGCGCCATACATCACCGGATCCGGGTCGAAGGTAAAAAGCTCCGAATCGAAAGCGCTGTACATCAGGTAGCTCAAAAGGAGCGATACGGGGAGTCCCAGCACAAGAGCCCTTACCCCGTAAAGCAGTGTCTCGAGCCGGATCATCTTCCGGAAGCCGCCGTTTTCAAGCCCCACCGACTTGTACATCGCGAATTCCTTTCTTCGAAGAAGCACTCCCGTCGAGATCGTATTTATGATATTCGCCACGGCGATGAGTGTAAGAAGGACCGTAAAGCCGTACATGGCCGTCTTCAGTGTAAGAGTGATCGTATCCATAACCTGAATGGAATCCGCAAGATCGCTGCAGCTGTAATGATGATATCCCTCCGCCTGAAAGAGCTCCATGATCCTGTCATGCACTTCCGTATGCCTTGATGTCTCGACTCCCAGATCCGTCGTCAGTTTCTCTTCCGGAAGAACCTCTTTTGCTTTTTCATAATACATGGACATCGGAACGAATACGGCCACGCTTTCCTTTAGTGAAAGACCATAACTCTTCTCCTCCATATCATATTTCACGAAATCGGCTACTTCCACGGAAGGAGGGTTTCCTTTTTCCTGATCGTAATGGAGAGCCTGTCCGAGTATCATTCCGTTGAACACTTCGCTCGGTTTTTTCTCACGGAAGTAGTCATTAAGAAGAACTCCCTTAAGAGTATCTCCGTAATACTTTTCTTTGGACAGCCCGTTAGATGCAAGGATCCTGTCAAACCAGGCGTCATCCACGATGAGAAGAGACATGGTGCTTATATCCGCATCCCGGAAAGCAGGAGTCCGGAATGCCGGATCCGCGATATCGCCGTTTGCGAGTTCATTATGACCGTCCGGTCTCTGTCTGAAAAGATACTGGATCGTACACGCGCTGTATACGCTGTCCACACCGTCCATTTCGCTTATGGCCTGCCGCAATTTATCGCTTTCGGAAAGGGAACAGGATGCCACGATCTGATAAGGGATCTCAATTTCATAACGGTTGGCCCTGGATACGGAGTTGCAGAAAAAATTGATCGTCAGGAACAGAATGACCGAGATCGCGATGGATGTAGTGATAACGGTCCCCTTTGTTCCGTTTCGCTTGATATTCTTATATGCAAGCTCTCCCTCGTATCCGAACAGCTTTCTTATCAGCGGGTTTACACGGAGTCTCTTCGCCCTTACCTTTATGGTATCCGTTTGCCTGATCGCGTCCACCGGCATGATCCTCGCGGCTTTTATCGCCGGAACAAAAGCGGCGAAGAGGACGGTGAGGATCCCGAACAGCACGATCATAAGGAGAACGACCGGGGAACATTCGATCGGGATGCTTCCGCTCATTCCCTCGGCACCGGCAAGGATATTTGCCGCAAGGATCCTTCTTCCGAGGAACACAAGAGTGATCTTTGTTCCGATATATCCCATAAGGAGTCCCACAGGGATCCCGATCATTCCAAGTATCATCGCTTCATAATAGATCGAGAACCTTTTCTGCCGGGCCGTTGCTCCGACACTTGAGAGCATACCGAGATACCTCAATCTTTCGGTAAGAGACATCTCAATGGAATTGAAGATCAGGACCACCGAAGTTATGATCACGATGATGAGGGCAACTGCCATCAATACAAAGAATGACCGGTATGCTCCCGCGCTTTCCTCGAAAGCGAAAAGGCTCAGCATATATTCCGTATTCCATCCATACTTTTCGATCCCGTGCGAGGATGCGATCTCCTTTATCTGCCGGATCGCGGTATGATCAGCCCTCTTCACTCTGATGAACACAAGCGCTTTATCTTTTTGAGGATAATACCCTTCATCCAGACCGCGAAGGATATCCCAGTCTTTGCTCGCCCTGTTTCCGTGCAAAATGGCGGTCACGGTACAGGTCTCCCCGGACAAAGCGCAGAATTTCTCATCCGACCGGTAGTTGCCTCCGAGATAGGTAAATCCTTCCAGGCTGTCATCTATATAGCGGTACCCTTCCTCAAAGGTAAGAGTGTCGCCGGGTTTCAGGTTTTCCAGACCGTTTTCTTTAAGAAACTTCTCTTCCACGGCGATCTCGGAGGAATTCTCCGGAAGCCTTCCGTCATATTCGGACACGATCTTCATGGAAAGATATTCCTTATCTCCATGATCGATGTTCCCGACCCGGAACCTTTCTTCCTTATTGCTCCCTAACCGTACCCCCGTCCGGGTCTCTTCCTGCTCGCAAAGCCCCGCGCAGGCGATGGAAGGATCCTCCTTCAGAGAAAGAAACTGCTCTTTTGAAACCTCTCTGAACTCCGCATGGACGTCTCCTGATGCCTGGATCGTGATATAACCGAAAAACCGGAAGAAGGAAAAAACACCGAGCAGGATCGCGCTGATGAGGGCAGTTGACGCCGCGATACCGAGTATTGTCACCACGGATCGTTTTCTGTTCGAAAGAAGATGTTTTAAGGTAAGCCTCGATACGATGTTCATACCGCCTCACCTCCCCTCTTCCCGGAATCCCTTGTGATCCTTCCGTCTTCGATCGTGATGATCCTGTCCGCGGAAAGCGCGATCTTCTCATCATGGGTGATGATGATGACCGTCTGATTGTTTTCCTTATTGAATTTGCGTAAAAGGGTAAGAATCTCCCTGGTGTTGGAAGAATCCAGATTTCCGGTGGGTTCATCCGCAAGAAGAAGTGCCGGATGGTTCATCAGCGCCCGTCCGATGGACACTCTTTGCTGCTGCCCGCCTGACAGCTGATTCGGAAGATGAAGCAGCCTGTCTTTGAGGCCGAGCTTCTCCACCAGATCCGCAAGAAGCTTTTTGTCCGGCTTCTTCCCGTCAAGCAGGATCGGCAGTGTCATGTTTTCTTCTACGTTCAGGATCGGGATCAGGTTGTAAAACTGATAGATCAGCCCGATATTCCTTCTCCGGAATATCGCAAGCTTCGTTTCGTCAAGCTTCCCGATATCCGTTCCCGCAATCCTGACCTCCCCGGAGGTCGGTACATCCACCCCGCCGAGGATATGGAGCAGCGTGGATTTTCCGGATCCGGAAGGTCCGACGATGGCCACGAATTCTCCCTGTTCCACATCAAAGGAAACATCCCTTAACGCGTCAACTCTTGTTTCTTCCGTCCCGTAAACCTTGCAGAGGTTTCTGATCTCCAAAATGTTCATTCTAAATTCCGTCCTTTCCGGAGCATCGTCCGCCCGGATCCTTAACCGGATCGGTCCGTATGTTCCTTTATCGAAAAGGATAGTATGATCACATTACAATCCGGTGACTCTTTTATTACAGTTTTGTCATAATGGGCTTAACTCAGATGATCGTCTTGTAAATACGCACGGAAAACACGGTGCCTGCTCCCTCTTTGCTTTCAACGGATATGGTTCCGCGCTGGCTTTCGATAATGGTCTTTGCAAGGGCAAGTCCGATCCCGACACTGTCCTTTCCCGCGTTTTTCCCCTTATAGAAACGTTCGAAAATGTGAGGAAGATCTTCCTGGGCGATCCCGCACCCGGTATCTTTGATCAGGATCTCCGTATAGAGGTTTGTATCATTGGCGGATATGCTCAGCTGCCCTCCGTCGTCCATATGCTCTATGCAGTTCTTCACGATGTTCTGAAGGGCCTCCACCGTCCAGTTTCCGTCACATCTTATCACGGTCCCGGATACCGGTTTCCTGAGTGAGATGTTCTTAAGCTCCATCTGTACTTCAAAAGGCCTCATCACCTCTTTTATCAGCGTATCCGTGCCGATCTCTTCGGGATTCATCACAATCGTCCCGGCATCGATCTTCGAAAGTTTAAGAAGTGTCTGTATAAGCCAGTTCATCCGGTCGAACTGATCCGACTGTGTCTTCAGGAATTCGGCACGCTTTCCCTTATCCTCTTCCGTTTTCAGGAGATCATTCATAACGATCATGGAAGTGAGCGGTGTTTTCAGCTGGTGGCTGATATCCGCGATGGCATTGGAAAGCGCCGCTTTATCTCCTGCCAGGATCTCTTTCTGATACTGCAGCGTGGATGTGGCTTTATAGATATTGGTCTTCAGAATGGACAGCTCCCCCTCCTCCTGATCGATGATATCCGGAGCCTCCTCCCCGGCGAGGACTTTGGAAAGATAGGAATTCAGCGCTTCGATGTCCCCGTATCTTCGTTTTGTAAGTCCTGCGAACAATGCCGTCAGCAGTGTTCCGAGAAGAAGTATGAGAAGGCATGCGGGTACGCCGCCAAATACGTATCCGCATACGGAAGCAGCCGCCGTAAGAACAGCCGCCGCAATGATATAGTATCTGAATTCTTTGTTTTTCAGCATATTCCGTTCCTGCTCCCGTCGGGATCCGGGTCACTTTTCGACAATATATCCCAGTCCCCGCACCGTCTTTATGATCTTCGGATCCGCCGGATCCTTTTCGATCTTGTCTCTCAGTCTCTTGATATAAACGGTAAGGGTATTGTCGTTTACAAAGTCACCGTTTACGTCCCACATTTCTTCGAGAAGCCGGCTCCTTGACATCACGAATCCGCGGTTGTTGCAAAAGGCAAGCAGCAGACGGTATTCCAGCGCAGTGAGTTCAACCGTTTCCTCGATCCCGTCTTCCGGGATCAGTGTCACCCTTGCTTCGTTGGTATAGATCCTGAGATTCCGGATCTCAAGGGCTCCCGCTTCTCCCGGCCGGTCCTGTTCTTTTCCCCGGCTGCTCCTTCTTAAGACCGTCCGGATCCTCGCCATCAGCTCATTGATCCGGAAAGGTTTGCAGATGTAATCGTCCGCTCCCATCTCAAGGCCCATGACCACGTTCACCTCCGCGTCGCTGGCCGTCAGAAAGATCACCGGGATATCTTCCTTTTCCTTTATCAGCCGGCATACGTCATAGCCGTTTCCGTCCGGAAGGTTGATATCCAGGATGCAAAGTTCAAAGCCTCCGTCCGCCAGAACTTTCATCGCTTCCGCCTTCGACTTCGCAATGCTCACTTCATAGCCCTCTTTTTCAAGAGAATATTTCAGCCCCATTCCGATCGCATCATCGTCTTCCAGTAAAAATATCATGATAAGCCTCCCTTTTATCCCGGCTTCGTCTTTCCGGTCCGGCCGTTTTTATCTTCTAACATATAGCCGGGAAATGCAAGGGTCAATCCGGGCTCTCTCCGAACCGGATCGTCAGATATCCGTCTTCAAAACCGGCCTTCACGATCTCCGATCCGGAAAACCGGACGGGAACCGGGAATCTTCTTCTTTCGTTCTTTACGCCGACGGTGATCTCTCCCCTTGCCTGTTCGAGGATAAGTTCCTCTTTTCTCGCAAATGGCAGATAGATCCTGAGCGTCCTCTTTTCCTCATCCGTGGTATAGATCTGCTGCCGGAAGAGGACTTCATCCGGATCCTGTTCTTCAAAGATCAGTCCGGAAACTCTGTTAAGAACATCAACGGTCCTGATCTCGCTCTTTTGAAGCTCGACATAGAATTTCGGCACCTCGCTGAAGCTTTCCCTGATCATGTTCAGTCCTTCCTCCTGCAGTCCGGCCCATTTTCCGAAATACCCCTCCATGGCTTTTTCCGGATAAATGTGATTGACGATGACGGCATCCACGTTGTAGCCGTACAGATACAGCCAGGTGAAGTTTCTCCTGGACTCGTTTATTACGATCTTTTCCGGAGTGGTCACCACCCGAAGGCTCACAACGTCCCTGTCAAGCATCAGTTCCTGCAGCCGCCTCATCCTGTCCATAAGACGTTCCACATCATCAAATACATTTTCGGCCGGCATGGGGATCTTCGTCATTGCTTCCACGGCGGGTCCGATGGCCCTTACCCCCGCCTTCTTTACGGGAAGCACCTTTTCGATCAGGTTTGAGAAGCGCTCGGGATATCTTAAAAGCGACAGGGTCTCTCCCGTAGGGGCGCAGTCCACGATCACCGTATCATAGGCTCCGCTTTCGCAAAGCTCCAGGATCTTAAACATCGAAAACAGTTCTTCCAGTCCCGGGAAGACCAGCAGCTCCTCCGTTTCGATCCCGCTTCCCCCTTTCAGGGTAAGGAGTCTCTTGAAATAGTCCCTGAGATTGCCCCAGCTCTTTTCACTCTCGGCCACGGTATCCGTTTCCAGCGCGTACAGATTTTCCGCAATATATGTGGGTTCATTGCCTATGCGCATATCAAAAGCGTCCCCCAGACTGTGCGCCTGATCCGTGCTCATTATGACCGTTCTCTTCCCGCTCTTCGCGATCCGGCATGCAGTGGCGGATGCCATACTGGTCTTTCCCACTCCGCCTTTTCCCGTATATATGATCACTCTCATCTTTTCACCTTCCATACTTTCTTCAGTCTATCGTGACCTTTTTGACATTTCCGGCTGATCCGCTTTTTGATCCTTCCTCTTTTCCGGGCTCCTCACGGCACTCCGCCGTCATTCCTGCCATAATCTCGCAGAACATGCTCTTCAGTTCCCCGCCTATCACATCAAGATGTCCGTCCATTCCGTCCGGAAGGAGTGCCTTTATCGCCTGCTTCTGATATCCGGCAGCCGTCCTCAGTCTTTTTAATATGCTCTTATTCATCATCACGATCCTCTCCTTTCACAAAGCTGATCCTCAAAACCCCGTCTTCGAATTTCGCCCCCGACACCAGATGGTCTCTCAGTATGTTCGGAAGGGGAATGTTCCGTTTGAAGTTTCCTGCCCTGATCACGATATCCGTCGCGGCCTGGTAGAGATCGATCCCGTTCCTGTCGGCTCCGGGAAGAGAGACTCTTAAAAGATAGCCTTCCTCCGTCTGCTCAAAGTGTTCCCTTTCATTGATGATCTTCGCTTCGAAGATCCCGTCATCGGTCAGAACGTCCCTGACGATCCTTGAAATCTTTTCCTCTCCCTTCAGCTCCTCTTCATACCAGGGGATCCTGAGGATCGGAAGAGCCGCGAAGGTTTCGTTGATCTCGGTTATGTATTTTTGCTGGAGCTGGAGCCATTCATCGAAAAAAGCGTTTCCGATATCGGCAGGCAGTATCCGGTTTATATAGAGTCCGTCAACATTAAAGTCATAGAGGTTCATGTACATATAATTGCGTTTTGTCTCCTCCACCACCATTTTTCCCGGAGCGGTAACGATCCTGATGCTCGTGATCTCCCTGTTTTTCAGGAGTTCTTCCAGTTCCGTCAGCTTCATGAACATCTTCTCGATGTCATTCATCGCGTGTTTATTCGGCATCTCGATCCTGAAAAGCTTCTTTGAGACGGGTGAGAGCACCCTGACCCCCACCTTCCCGATGGGAAAGAGCTTTTCCATATACCAGGAAAGGAGTTCCGGGAATTTCAGCAGGGAAAGGGTCTCGCCGGTGGGCGCGCAGTCCACGATGATCCTCTCATAGACACCGCTCTTATATAACTGTGAGATCCGGAGCAGGGAAAACAGTTCCTCCATTCCGGGGAGCAGTCCGAGGTCTTCAAGTCCTGTCATATTCTTTTCGGCAAGAAGACCCGTAAGGTATTTCATGATATCCTCAAAGTCGTTTTCCATGACATGCTGCGGATCGATCTCGTAAAGATCAAGATTCGGCCTTATGTTTTTGATCTCTCTTCCGAGCTGCACCTCGAATATGTCCCCAAGGTTATGTGCCATATCCGTACTTACGAGAAGCGTATTCTTTCCCCCGGATGCGCTCTTTATCGCATGGGCTGCCGCCACACTGCTCTTTCCGACGCCGCCTTTTCCGGTAAAAATGATGATCCTGTTACCCACCTTTTTCCTCCTTTTCCGTTTACTCCGGAATTTCTTTAATGATCTTTCCGTTTCGGTAATTTATTTCCCTGTCCGAATAGTTCCGCGCTCGAAGTATTTGCCTTTTTTTGAGGCAGCCTTCGCTGCCCGCCGGTCTGCCTTTTCGGCCGGTCATAACGGGATCACTCGATCATGATCCTTCTTACCTTCTTTTCGGAAACCTCTTTTTTCTTTTCGTTCTTAAGCACTTCCTTCGCCTTTGCCATCATGCTTTCCATAAGCTTCAGTTCTTCCGGCGTAAATGCGCCGAGGACCTTTGCCGCGTAGCCGGTCAGTTCGCCGATCAGCCTCTGAAACTGGATCATTCCCTTTTCGCTGAACCGGATCAGCACGATGCGCTTATCCTGATCGCTCCGCATCCTCTCGACCAGTCCGCTCTTTTCCATCCTTCCGACGATCCCGGTGGCCGTATTCAGCGGCACATGGATGTATTCGGCGATCTCGGACATATTCACTTCTTTTTTCTGATAAAGGAGCCAGAAGATCAGGACCTCGTTCTTGGAGCAGTTGAGAAAGATATTGCTCCACAGATCCGAAGACAGCAGTTCCTTGATCTCATCGATATAATCGGTAAACTGCTTAAATGTTTCCGCTGATAATTCCTGTTCTTTCCGGCTCATCCCTTTAACCTGTTACCCGTCCTAAAATACTTCGGCTCTCGAACTAAATTAATTCTACCGCCGAAGTATTTTTCTGTCAACACTTTTTATAAAACTTCCCCGGCTGTCCGGATGATCCCGTCCCAGTCGAGTTCCGTCAGCATTTTTTCGATTTCGGAGATCCTCTTTTTGTCCCCGTCCGGAAGACGGTATCCGCGAAGATCCTTAAGCAGACCGTCCATCATTTCATAATCCATGCTCTGCGCGATCTCTCCGATGGTCTGATAAGCCTCCTTCATTTCGCCGTCACCGATTTCCGGCAGGCTCTCGTCCGTTTTATCGAGCCGGGCCAGATCTTTATCAAGAGCGCGGTACATTTCAAGGAGATGCCCCGTATTATCCCGGATATACCCGGTATCCTGCCTTTTCCCTGCATCCTCCAGTTCTTTCGCAAGTGCCGAAAGTTCCGAAGCCCCGATGATACGGGCGGAGCTTTTCAGCGCGTGGACCCTGATCGTATAGTTTTCAATATCCCCGCTCTCAAGGAACTTTTCGATCTCATCGGCTTTTGCGGGCGCTGTCTGGTGAAAGACCGTAAGGACGGAAAGATATCCTTCCCCGGATCCGCAGTTTTTGAGCCCCGCCTGTTCATCAATATCGGGAAGCTCTTTCAGAACCGATAAAAAGCTTTCTGCCGGATCCCCGTTCGAAGAGCCTTCCGCATCCTTTCCCGGATTGTCAGTCCCTTCCCCCGCAAGAGCTCCGGTATCCTTATCCGGATCGATGAGTTTTCCGGAAGGGAGCATATCATAAAGCATTCTTTCCAGTTTTTCGCCGTCCACGGGCTTGGAGAGATAATTCGTAAATCCGGCCTCAAGGTACATCTGCCTTGCGCCCGAAACGGCATTTGCCGTCAGTACCACAACGGGTGCCTCCATGCATTTCCCGGACTCCCGGAGATGCTTTAAGGTCTCGATCCCGTCCATATCGGGCATCATATGATCGACAAAGACGGCATCATAGGAATGTTCCTTTGCAAGTTCAAGCGCCTCTCTTCCCGATGCTGCCGTATCGATATGAATACGCGTTTTTTTCAGAAGGCTCTTTATCACCGTCAGGTTCATTTCCGTATCGTCCACCACGAGGATCGAAGCCTCCGGAGCATGGAACAGTTCATGATATTCATGCCGGCTTCCGGAAGCATCGCCGAATCTGGCCGCGCAGTCACCGATCTCCTCCCAGTCTGAAACCTCCTGAAGGATTCCGAAGGAGAATACCGAGCCTTTCCCGTATTCGCTTTCCACTTCAAGCGTACTCCCCATAAGATCCAGCAGCTGCCGCGTGATGCTCATGCCGAGACCCGTTCCCTCGATCGAGCGGTTTCTCTTTTCCTCAAACCGTTTGTAGGGAGAAAAGAGGGTCTCCATATCCTCCTTTTTCATCCCGATGCCCGTATCTTCGACTCTGAAGCGGAGCAGGATACAATCCCGGCCCTTTTTCTCATGGGAGATCTCCATGGTCACTTCGCCTGTTTCCGTATACTTGACGGCATTTGTCAGAATGTTCATCACACACTGCCGGATACGGATCTCATCGCCGATGAGCAGATGCGGGATGTGGCCGTCTGCCCTGACAGTAAATTTCAGTCCCTTTTTCAGCGCCCGGTCGCGGATCATATTGGAAAGATCGTTGATTAGCGAAGACAGGTCGTACTGCACGGGAATGATCTCCATCTTCCCCTCTTCGACCTTGGAAAGATCCAGAATGTCATTGATCAGGGAAAGGAGCGTCCGGCCTGCCGACATGATATCCGACGCGTAATCCCGGATAGGCTTCTCCGTGGATTCGCGGAGGATCATCTCATCCATTCCGAGGACTGCATTGATCGGTGTCCGGATCTCATGGGACATACTGGCAAGGAATCTTGATTTTGCCGCGTTCGCGCGGTCCGCGATATCCTTTTGCTCCTGCAGTTCCTCCATATACCTGTAATGCTCCGTGTCGTCGACCAGCGCATAGAGTTTTCCGTAGCTGATGTCTCTGAACTTAAGCTCATTCTCCTCGGGGGTGTAGATACGGTCGTTGATCGTCAGGGTCTCTCCCTTTTTCACGGCTTCGCCGATGCCGGCTATGATGTCATAGGGGGTAAGATGACGTTCCTGTTCCTTCTCTTTTTGTCCAGGATCTTCCGTGTCTTTTCCGTTCCTCTTCTTTCCCGCAAGACCCATCTTCATGGAAAAGAACGTGTCAAACTCCGGATACAGCTTCGCGACAGGCTCATTGAAATACTGGATCCGTCCTTCATTGTCCAGGGCGATGATCCCTTCGGATATCCGGTCGATCACGAAATCCCTGGCGATCTCTCTTGTTCCGAGAAGATCAAAGCCGAAGATCCCGATCAGCATAAAGATTGTTCCGAACAGGGCTCCGGGCATACTGAGGTCATAATACTGCGAGATCCGGAAAGCCGCCGTCATATGCAGGACAAAGGAAGCCGCCTGTACACCGAAAGCCAGGATCAGCATGAGGAACCGCATCCTGGCTGTCCTGTTCTTTTCCCTTCGGTATGTCCTGACCACCCATCCCATGGCAAAGATGATCAGGATCACGTTCGAAGCCATGAGCAGATCATGGGCGTACCCGTTTCCGTGTATAAACTGCGGAAATAACGGATCCGGTATAAACCGGTAGTCCGTATAATACAGCCGGTTGCTTCCGATCGTCAGGACCGTGATATAGATCCCGATATGAACAAGCACCAGAAAGGCGGTCAGCCCCTTCGGGATGCGGATCCTGCACATTTTCGCGGAGAACATGAAAAAGGCGAAGACGATCCAGACCCTCCCGAGATAGGAAAGCTTCAGTGCGGTAACGTATGCCTCTTCCGAGCCTGCCTGCATCTCCAGAAGATATCCCATGTTGCTGATGAAGGAAGTGATACAGGTAAGGAGAAGATAGGAATGGACCGGGTTCTTCCAGCGGATAAACACGATCAGTATCTCGACAAACAGCACGCTTACGGTGATGTACTGTATCAGCAGAAAAACATTATGTGTGCTCACTTTTCCTTCTCCGTTTCCGGTTCTTTTTAAAAGACCACCGCGCTTTAAAGGGCGCGGTGGTCTCTTTCATTCTGCCGTATGCTTTTTACTGATGGCAGAACATGAAGTACTTATATCCCAGAGGATTCGAGAAGAATCCCTGTATGTTCTTGTCGAGCATGTAGATATCCGTGTAGAAGTACAGCGGGCAGATGCACCCTGTGCTCATCAGGAGATCCTCGGCCTTATGCATCAGCGCGTAACGTGTCTTGGAATCCGTGCAGGTCTTGATATCGGAGATTACGACATCATAGGTCTCGGCCCAGGTTCCGTCGGTCACCTTCGTATCATAGCCAAGGTCCGTAAGGTCGATGCTGTAAGCCTTGATGGATTCGTTTCCGCCCTTGCCGAACTGAACGTCATTGTTACCGGAAGCGGTCGTCCACATATCAAGGAAGCAGATCGGATCGTTGTAGTCCGCAAGCCAACCGTTACGGGCGATGGAGTAGTCACCGTTCTTACGGGTCTCAAGGAAGGTGTTCCATTCCTGGTTCTCAAGGTTCATCGTGATGCCTACCTGGGCAAGTGCGCTCTGGAGATATTCGCCGATGGCCTTGTGACCTTCGGAGGTGTTGTAAAGATAAGTCATAACCGGGAAGTCCGTGAATTTGCCGGTAGACTCGTCATAGGTGTAATACTTCTTCAGCGTCTCAACCGCGATGTCGAAATTCGACTGAAGCGCATCGGCGCTTACATCATAGTAAGAACCCTTTCCGCCGTTCGCGTTGTCATAGAACTGGGATCCGTCCGCATCGGTAAGTCCCATTGCGACGAAGGACCCTGCGGGAACCTGTCCTGCCTGTCCGATCTCTTCCACGATGTAGTTACGGTCAAAGAAGAGGCCGACCGCGTTCCTGATCTCCTGCTCGGCCTTCTCCGCTTCCGCACCCGAAAGAGAGCTGCCCGCGGGAAGGATATTCTCGTTTACATTCCAGCATACATAATAGGTACCAAGCTGACCGGTTACGATGAACTCATCGGGATACTTGTCCTTAAGGGCCGCGATCTCGTTGGTCGGAACATCATCGATCAGCTGCCAGCTTCCGTTTTCGAAGTTCGTCAGCATATTGTTGGCATCATCCGAAAGATAGAAGTTGATCTCGTTCATCGTGATCGTGTCGGCATCAACGAATTTGTCGTTCTTGGTGAGGGTGATCAGGGAATTGTGATTCCACTGGGTCATGGTGTAAGGTCCGTTGCATACGAAGGTGGCAGGATCGGTAGCCCAGCTTTCATTCGCCACAACATCCTCACGTACGGGGAAGTAGGTCGGGAAAGCAAGAAGCTCGTTCCAGTAGGCAACCGCGTTCTTCAGGGTAACAACGATGGTCTTGTCATCCGTTGCCTGGATGTTCATGGAATCCGCGGAGCCTTCCGCTACCTCGTCATAACCGTCCACAACTTCGAACATATAACCGTAGTCGGCAGCAAGATCATCCGAAGCGGCTCTGTTCCATGCGAATACGAAATCGTTCGCGGTAACGGGCTGTCCGTCGGACCAGGTAAGGCCGTCACGGAGCGTATAGGTATAGGTTACCGTACCATCCCCGTTCTCTACTCCTTCCGGAAGATCCGTAGCGGCATCCGGTACGAGATCAAGGGTTCCGTCCGCTTTCTGATCCCACTTGGCAAGACCGGAGAAAAGGTGTACCAGAAGGGTTGCACCGTCCACGGCGCTGTTGAGAGCCGGGTCGATCGATGCAGGCTCGGAAGCCAGGCATACATTGATCGAAGAACCTTCGGCCGAAGTGTCTGCCGAAGCGTCTGCCGAAGCGTCTGCCGAAGTATCCGTCGATGCGGTATCGGAAGATGCGGTATCCGCTGATGCGGTATCGGTGGTGGTCGTAGCTGTCGTATCGGTATTTCCGCTGTCAGCCGGTACCCTTGCGGAATCGCCGCAGGCGGCAAGCGAAAGAACCATTACGGCACTGAGTAACAATGCAGTCAGTTTTTTCATAATAATCCTCCTTTGCAAAATATGAAAAACCATTTATTTCAATGCACCCGAAAGAATTCGAAGGCACAATGAAACCTAATTGATCTCCCTGACCCTGTGGCAGGAAACAAATCTGCCGGTCTCGATCTCTTCAAAAGCAGGCATCGATTCCCTGCAGACATCCGTCGCGTACGGACATCTCGTATGGAAGGGACATCCGGAAGGAGCGTTTAACGGGCTCGGGATCTCTCCCGTAAGCTCGATCCGCTTATTCGCTTTCGCGATCTTCGGATCCGGCACGGGTACCGCCGAAATGAGGGCCTTTGTATAGGGATGAAGCGGCCTGTCGTAGATCTCGTCCGCGTTGGCAAGCTCCACCATATGTCCCAGATACATCACGGCGATCCTGTCCGAAATATGGCGGACCACCAGAAGGTCATGGGCAATGAAAAGGTAGGTAAGGTTCATCCTGTCCTGAAGTTCATCGAACATATTGATGACCTGAGCCTGAATAGATACGTCCAGAGCCGATACGGGCTCATCGCAGACGATGAAATCCGGATCCACGGCAAGGGCTCTCGCGATACCGACACGCTGCCTCTGACCGCCGGAAAACTCATGGGCATAGCGCGCCGCATGTTCCGAATTAAGGCCCACCCGGTCCATCAGACCAAGGACCTTTTCGCGGCGTTCCTTCTTTGAGGAATACATCTTATGCACATCCAGAGGCTCCGCGATGATATCCTCCACCGTCATCCTCGGATCCAGCGAGGAATAGGGATCCTGAAAGACCATCGTGGCATGCTTCCGGAATTCTCCGATGTCCTGTGCCGATTCAATCTTCTTTCCCCGGTAGATGATCTCGCCTGCCGTCGGTTTATACAGATGAAGGATCGACCGGCCGGCAGTGGTCTTTCCGCAGCCGGATTCGCCCACCAGTCCGAGAGTCTCCCCTTCCCTGATGGAAAAAGAGATATCGTCAACGGCCTTCAGCGGTTTGGAGCGGAAGAACCCCATATTGATATCAAAATACTGTTTCAGATGGTTTACCTGAATGAGTGTCTGATCGTTCTTACTCATCTTTGCCACCTTCCTCTTCCATCAGTTTCTTCACATTCATCCAGCAGGCGGCCTGATGGCTGTCGTTGATCTGAAGCCGCTCGCAGGTTTTGCTTAAGCAGATCTTCATCGCCCGGACGCATCTCGGTGCGAAGGGGCATCCTTTCGGAAGGTTCAGAAGATCGATGGGTGTACCGGTGATCGGCTGAAGCCTTTCCCCGTTATTATCCGAAGTGGGGATCGACCTTAAAAGCCCCTTGGTATACTCGTGACAGGGATTGTAGAAGATCTCGTCTTCCGTTCCCTGTTCGCAGATGCCTCCGGCATACATCACGATCACTTCGTCGCAGAGCTGTGCCACGACTCCCAGATCATGGGTGATCATGATGATCGCCATTCCGATCTTTTTCTGGATATCCTTCATGAGCTCCAGGATCCCGGCCTGGATCGTCACATCCAGTGCCGTAGTGGGCTCATCAGCGATCAGAATGTCCGGTTCGCAGGCAAGCGCCATTGCGATCATGACGCGCTGGCGCATTCCGCCGGAAAACTCATAGGGATACTGTTTCATCCTCTTTTCCGGTTCGTTCACGTTAACGAGCTTCAGCATCTCGATCGCGCGCTCGTATGCTTCATGTTTATTTCTTCCCGTATGGAGGAGGATCGCCTCCATCAGCTGTTTCCCGATACTGTAAGTGGGGTTGAGGGAAGTCATCGGATCCTGAAAGATGATGGAGATCCGGTTTCCGCGGATATCCTTCATTACTTTTTCTCCCGCGCCCACAAGCTCCTGACCGTCAAACTTAATGGAGCCGGAAACGATCTTTCCGGTGGAGGCAAGGATCTGCATGATGGAATAAGCGGTCACGGATTTTCCGGAGCCGGATTCCCCGACGATCCCGAGTACCTTTCCGTAATCCAGATTAAAGGACACCCCGTTTACGGCCCGCACTTCGCCGGCGTCCGTAAAGAAGGAAGTATGAAGATCTTTTACTTCAAGTAATGCCATCCGGTGTATCCTCCCTAATTATTGAGTTTGGGATCAAATGCGTCCCGGAGTCCGTCCCCGAAAAGGTTCAGCGAAAGCACAATGAGTGAGATCACGATCGCGGGAATGACCAGCCGGTACGGATAGGATGAAAGCCCGTTCAGCGCATCCGACGCCAGAGATCCCAGCGAAGGCATGGGCGCGTTCACGCCGAGGCCCAGGAAGGAAAGATAGCTTTCGGTAAAGATCGCGCTGGGGATCTGCAGAGCCGTCGAGATCACGATCACGGAAATACAGTTGGGGATGAGATGCTTCCTGATCACCCAGCTTCCCTTCGCGCCCGCCGTACGGGCGGCAAGTACGTATTCCTGTTCCCTCAGGGAAAGGATCTGCCCCCGGACAAGTCTGGACATTCCGACCCAGTAAAGAAGCGCGAATATGATAAACAGCGAAATGATATTCGATCCGATGGACGCAAGAGGCGTCCCTTCAATGGCAGGTCCGAGCCTCTGTCTTAATACAGCCGCGAGCAGGATGACCATGAGCATATCCGGAAGGGAATAGATGATATCCACGATCCGCATAATGATCATATCCACCGCTCCTCCGGCATAGCCGGATACGGACCCGACGACAATTCCTATGACAAGCACGATGATACTGGCGAAAAATCCTACCGCAAGGGAGATCCTGGTCCCGTAGACCACGCGGATAAAGTAATCCCGCCCCTGGGAATCCGTTCCGAAAAGGTGAGGCATCACGGACTCTCCTTCATCGATCCTCGCCTGCTCGGCTTTGGAATACTCAAACGGACGAAGGTTGTTGTAAGAGGCGTCCATGGGTTTCCCCGGCTTCATTCCGAGCATCTCCTCGTATTTGTAGGGCCAGAAGATGGGAATGAAGATCGCCATCAGGGTGATGATCACAATGATAAAGAAGCTTACGGTAGCCACGCGGTTCTTCCTGAGCCTTACGATCCCGTCATGGAAGAAGGTGGTGGAGGGCCGCATGGTGACCATATATTCTTTTTCGGCATCGGTGGCGGGAATAAAGCTGTCAAGATCCACCTGCATGCTAAACCTTTTTAAGTTTCCGTTCATTGATGAGGTACCTTTCGTCTACTCGAGATTGATCCGGGGATCCACGATCTTGTACATGATATCGCTGACCAGGTTCATGATCACGATCAGCGAAGCGAGAACGATGGTCGTTCCCATGATGAGTGTATAGTCTCTGTTGATGATGCTCTGCACAAAAGCACGTCCGATCCCGGGTACCGCGAAGATCTGCTCCACCACAAGGGAGCCCGTCACGATATAGGCCAGCATCGGTCCGAAATAGGTGATGACCGGGATCAGGGCATTTTTCAGCGCGTGGCCGAAGATGATCCGCCAGCCCGTCACACCCTTTGCCTTGGCGGTACGTATATAATCCTGTCCGAGCACATCCAGCATGGAGGAACGCGTAAGCCTCGTGATGTAGGACATCGGATAGAGCATCAGAGTGATGATCGGAAGAACAAGCCCGCCCTCCGTCGCGCCGTTGGCCGGGAAAAGCTGGATCTTGATCGCGAAGGCTACCAGAAGAAGAGATCCCATAATGAACGACGGCATGGATACGAATGCCGTTGTAATGATCATTATGATCCTGTCAATGACGGTATTTCTGCGAAGCGCTGCGGTCGCGCCAAGTACCACGCCGAACCCGAGGGCAAGAAGCGCAGCCACGATCCCGAGCCGGACGGATACCACCAGCCCGTCATACATGATATCGATGACCATGCGGCCGCGCTGTTTCAGCGAGGGTCCGAAGCGGAACCGGATCACGTCGGTAAGATAGGTCGTGTACTGTACCATCAGAGGCTTGTCCAGACCGTACTTCGCTTCCATCGCGGCCTGTGCCGCGGGAGAGACCGCTTTTTCCGAAAGGAAGGGGCCTCCGGGTACCGCATGCATGATGAAAAATGTAAGTGTTATAACCACCCACACGGTAAAGACGCCAAGGATCAGACGTTTAAGGATATACTTCAATGTTTTGGGATTCACTCTGTTACCTCTTTATATAAAATTCCGTAACTTGTTTATTATCCTCTTTCCCCCTGAAAATGTCAATCCCGACGGGGTTTTCGGGGTTTTCTATACCGTCCACTTGGCCGCTTCTTCGGAAAGTCTTTCCGCGGTCTTTGAAAGCTCCCTTGCCTTCGCGTCGACATCCGCCGCGCATTCCCTTGCCCTGCTGATGCTGTCCGCGGTCTCCTGCGTAGTGGAAACGTTCGCGTCCGCGATGGAAGACAGTCCGTCAACCGCGCCGTTCACGCTTTCCTTGGAAGAATCGATCCTGTCCGTGGCCTCCCCGATCTCGGAGATTCCCCGGATGCTTTCGTCCAGGCCGCCCTTTGCCGCTTCGAATTCATTGATCGCCTCATTGAGCAGCGTTGTCTGCTGTTCCGTGATCTCCTTCGCGGCTTTGACTCTGGATACCGACTTTTCGGAATTCGTTACCAGTTCTTCAATGATCTGCTGGATCTCCGATGCCGCCACATTGGACTTTTCGGAAAGAGCCTGGATCTCGGTGGCCACTACCGCGAATCCCCTGCCGGCTTCACCGGCTCTTGCCGCCTCGATGGAGGCGTTCAGGGAAAGCAGATTGGTCTGTCCCGCGATGCTGGTTATGAGGTTTGCCGCCTCCGTGATCTTGGCGGCCGCTTCCGAAGTGCCGGAGATTGCCTCCGCGATCTCGTCCGTCACACGGGTAACCTCCAGATTCGAGCTCTGAAGCTTCTTAAGTCCGTCGCTGGCCGAAGCGGTCGAAAGCCTTACCTTATCGGAAACGCCGCGGATCCCGTCAAGTCTGGTCTTGGATTCACTGATAAGATCGCTCATCTCGCGAACCGAAGAGGATGCTTCCGTCGTGCTGCGTGCCTGGTCCATCGCGCCTTCGGCGATGTCACGGCAGGCGGAATCGATGGAATCCATAATGCCGATGGTCCTTGAAGTGTCCGAGGTCAGTTCGCCCACGGTGCTCTCAAGGGTGTCGGCGGATTCCGCAAGACCCGCCACGACTTCGGTCAGTCTCGTTTTCAGATTAATGACCGCCTTTGCGATCTGACCGATCTCGTTATTGTTCGCGGAAAGTCTGGCAGCCTCGTTCTCATCCACGCGGAGATTCAGCTGGCCCATCTGATCCACGATCTTCGTAACGGACTTTAAGGGTCCGATCAGTTTCGTGATAAAGAGATATCCGAATACGACACCGAAGAGGATCCCGATCAGGCTGCCGATGATAAGTTTGTTCCGGAGGCTCATGGATTCCGCATTCACACTCTTCACATCCGTAAGAAGGACCACTTTAAAGCCGTTTCTTAAGGTGTCATAGGAATATACATCCTTTCCGTCTGTCATAAATCCGTCCTCACCGTCAAGGACAACGGGGAACTCCTCGCCGTCTTCGATGGACGGATGATTCAGCGTCGTATTTTCCGCCGTCAGAAGGAATCCGCTTTCCGTTCCGCTGTTAAGGGTGCCGACGATGGTGTTTATGTTCTCCAGGGAGATATCCATTCCGACGATGCCCACGGAGTTTCCTTCATAAAAGAGGGGGATTACATAGGAGATCATAAAGACATTAATATTCGAATTAAAGTAGGGACTCATCCAGATCGGTTTTCCGTAGTTGACCGGTCCGTAATACCAGCTGACAGCCGTATCATTTTTATCGAATTCCGTAAAGTCCGTGGGAGTAAGCTGGTCATAGTCGCCGGAGCCGTTTGCCTGGGCGAAGATCCCGGAAGTCGGATACGCGAAATCGGGATTGTAACGTACATAATAGGTAATGGCCCCGTCCGTATTCTTCGCACAGTCGATGGCCGTCTGACGCACGGTTTCCGTGAGTGCATCCACTCCGGTATCCCCGGACGTGAAGGAGTTCCAATCCAGATTGTCCATCACCGCATCCGCGAGGATCGCCACGCTGGTCTCAACTCTGCTCATTTCGTTATCCAGCTTGTCCGCCGTAACGATCGTCCTGTTCCTGAGGCTCTGTTCCGACTTCTCACGGACCAGTTTGTTACTGCTGATGCTCGCGATCATACCGACTATGACTGCGATCACGACCACGTTGATCAGTGTGATGATAAGCAGCTGACTTCTTAATGAACTCTTCTTTCCGGTTTTCATTGAATCATCTTTCCTTTCATATGAAATGAAAATGCGGGAAAACTGGGATTTCCCCGTTTATTATCTTGACCATTCTTTCATTTGCTGTCAAGTCGTTTTGTCCTTCGGAATGCGGCTGTAAAGCTCGGTCAGGGATCTGATGCTCCTTTTAAGATCCTCCGAAAGGAAATTCGGGCGGAGCCTCCATTCCCAGTTTCCGTCGGCGGTGCCGGGGGTGTTGAGCCTGGCCTCTTTACCCATGCACAGATAGTCCTGCAGCGGTATGATGCAAAGATCCGCCACGGAACGGTAGGCCTCGCGGATGATATCCCAGACCAGCTGTCCGTAGTCGGAATTCATGGAATTGATGTATCTTCGGCAGAAGTCCCGTTCTCCCTCGCTGATCTCCTCCACCCAGGCACGGGTCGGTGTATTGTCGTGAGTTCCGGTATACACCACGGAATTCTTTTCATGCCTGTGATTCACGTAATAACTGTCCCAGCTGGTAAATCCGTACTGGAGCACCTTCATGCCCGGGAATCCGGACTCTCTTAAGAGGGCTTCGTTTTCCGGCGTGTTGTTTCCGAGATCCTCCGCAATGATCCGAAGATCCCCGAGTTTTTCCTTCAGGGTCCTGAAAAGATCCATTCCGGGACCTTTGCGGAGTTCCCCGTGTTCGGCGGTCTCATCCTTGTACGGAACCGCGTAATATTCACAGAAGCCGTGGAAATGGTCGATCCTTATCACGTCATAGAATTCGTAATTCCGTTCCATCCGGCGGATCCACCAGTCATAGCCGGAAGAAGCAAGCGCCTTCCAGTCATAGATCGGATTTCCCCAGAGCTGGCCGGTCCTTGAAAAAGCATCCGGAGCGCAGCCCGCCACCACCTTCGGAAGAAGGTCCCTGTCCATCTGAAAGACTTCCGGATGCGCCCAGCAGTCCGCGCTGTCAAGGGATACGTAAAAAGGCAGATCGCCAATGATCTTTACGTTCTTACTGTTCGCGTATTCCCGAAGGGCCTTCCACTGTCTGTCAAACTGATACTGCTTAAAGCAGACAAATTCGATCTCTTCTTTCAGTTCCTCTTCGGCTTCCTTAAGGGCGCTTTTGTCCCTCTTTCTTAGTCCCTCCTCCCAGTCAAGCCAGGATGCGCCTCCCATCTTTGCCTTGATCGCGGTAAAAAGGGCATAATCGGTGAGCCAGGAAGCCTCTTTTTTTCGATAATCCTCATAGTCCGCGGCTTCCTTTTCCGCTGCGGGCTCCTTTTCGGAAAGCTTTTCCCGGAACCGTTCAAAAGCAAGCCGGAGCAGAGGGTCCCGGTTCTCATAGAGAGCGCCGTAATCCACTCTGGTCTCATCGTTTCCGAAGAAGGCCCGGTCACACTCTTCCCTTGTCAGGAGACCGTCTTCGATAAGCTGTTCCGGGGAGATGAAATAAGGATTTCCGGCGAATGCCGAAAAAGGCTGATAGGGTGAATTTCCGAAACCTGTCGGTCCCACCGGAAGGATCTGCCAGAAGCCCTGTCCGGCCCCCTCCAGAAAATCCACGAATTCATAAGCTTCTTTGGAAAAACATCCGATCCCGTATCTTGACGGAACGGAAAAGACCGGAAAGAGGATTCCGCTTTCTCTTGACATAATGATCCCTCCTTGATTCCTGATGCCGGACCTTACGGATCCCGCCATCGGTCTTCTGACATCATACGCCATTTGTCCTCCCGGGTCAAAGGGCGAAACCGCCGGTTTCTCCGGATCTTCGCAAAACAGGAAAGAGGCTGCGCCCTTATGCGCAGCCTCTCCCCGTTTCCGTAGCCGGAAACCGGTTACTCCTTCTATTCCCCTCAGGATTTCAGAGCCTGAAATCCTTTTTCAAAATCCGCAATGATATCGTCGATATGCTCCGTTCCGATGGACAGGCGGATGGTGTTCGGTTTGATCCCCGCCTCGAGAAGCTCCTCTTCGGAAAGCTGGGAGTGCGTGGTGGAAGCCGGATGGATCACCAGACTCTTTACATCCGCCACATTCGCAAGAAGCGAGAAGATCTCAAGGTTGTCGATAAATTTCCATGCTTCCTCCTGGCCGCCTTTGATATCAAAGGTAAAGATGGAGCCGCCGCCGTTGGGGAAATACTTCTGATAGAGGGCATGATCCGGATGATCCGGCAGGGAGGGATGATTCACCTTCTCCACAAGAGGATGCCTGCTCAGATATTCCACAACCTTTTTCGTATTCTCCGCATGGCGCTCGAGCCGGAGGGAAAGGGTCTCAACACCCTGCAGGAGCAGAAACGCACTGAAGGGAGCGATGGTCGCACCCGTATCCCGGAGCAGGATCGCGCGGATATAGGTAACAAAAGCCGCAGGACCCACCGCATCGTAGAAGGATACCCCGTGATAGCTGGGATTCGGATCCGCGATGTTCGGATATTTCCCGGATGCCTTCCAGTTGAATTTTCCGGACTCAACGATCACGCCGCCGAGGGTGGTTCCGTGTCCGCCGATGAACTTCGTGGCCGAATGAACCACGATATCCGCGCCGTGCTCGATGGGGCGGATGAGATACGGGGTCCCGAAGGTATTGTCGATCACCACGGGAAGTCCCCTGTCATGCGCGATCTTTGCCACCGCATCGATATCCGGGATATCGCTGTTCGGATTTCCGAGGGTCTCGAGGAAGATCGCTCTTGTATCCGGAGTAATGGCATTCTCAATCTCGCCAAGATTATGGATATCGACGAAAGTCGTCTTGATTCCGTACTGCGGAAGGGTATGTGCCAACAGATTGTAGGTCCCGCCGTAGATGGTCTTCTGTGCCACGATATGCCCGCCGTTGGCGGCAAGCGCTTCGATGGCGTAGGTGATGGCTGCCGCTCCGGAAGCAAGCGCAAGAGCCGCGCTTCCGCCCTCAAGAGCGGCGATCCTCTTTTCGAGAACGTCCTGCGTGGAATTCGTGAGGCGTCCGTAGATATTTCCGGCATCCGCAAGGCCGAAGCGGTCCGCGGCATGTTTACTGTTCCGGAAAACGTAGGAAGTCGTCTGATAGATCGGTACCGCACGTGCGTCCGTAGCGGGATCCGGCTGTTCCTGTCCGACATGAAGCTGAAGGGTTTCAAATTTATAATTACTCATGATATGTCTCCTTTTCGTGTAAAATCCGTGATCCGTTTCCGCGGATCCGTCTATGTCTGATCGGTCTTTATGGCTTCAACAGTATGACCGCCTTTGCGGCATTCGGTCGTCCATACAGAGAAAGATTGTGCTTTTCGGCATCCTTGTATCCTCCTTTTTCTGCGTTGGATTGAATATAGCACCAATAACCTACTATGTCAATAGGTTTATTGTAATTTTTTCGCAATTAAAAACCCGGACCTTTTCGGGTCCGGGTTTCTCTCTGTTCTGCGGCCTCACGGGACTTTCACCGCTCCTGTCCGGCGCGGCCCGGGATTCCCGTTTTCACATATCCCGTGTATCCTTGTCATCTTTCAGGAATTCGCGGATCTGGCTGTCCGTCAAGGCGATCATATCCCCGCCCCCCGAAAAAGCGGCATACCACTCCACGGTCCTGCCAAGGGTCTCATCGATGTTCCAGCGGGGCTTTATCCCGAAGGTCTCTTTTACTTTCCTGTTGTCGAGTTTCAGGCACCCGGCCTCATGGGGACCTCCGTCATACCGGTCGATCCATTCCGGTCTCTTTCCGGTGTATTTCTCCCATTTTTCACAGAAAAGATCCGTAAGCCTTCCCGTATTGATGATGCTCTCCTCATCCGGTCCGATATTGTAGGCTCCGGAAAACGCCGGATCCTCATACTGTCTCTTCGCGACCTCAAGATAGGCGCATACCGGCTCGAGCACATGCTGATAGGGGCGGACGGAGTGAGGATTTCTTACGATGATGCTTTCGCCTTTGGACGCGGCACGATAGCAGTCCGGAACGATCCTGTCCTTCGCGAAATCTCCGCCGCCGATCACGTTGCCGGCCCGGCAGGTGCTTACCGGGATCCCCTTCTCTTTCAGAAAGGCGTTCCGGTATGAGCTTGTAACCAGTTCCGAGCAGGATTTGGAATTCGAATACGGATCATAGCCGTCAAGGTACTCCTCTTCCCGGAAGGCTTCGTTTCTCTCCTCATTCCGGTAGACCTTGTCGGTGGTCACGTTGACAACGGATCTTACGGTATCCGAAAGCCGGCAGCATTCCAGGACATTCACTGTTCCCATCACATTGGTCTCATAGGTGACCCGCGGTTCCTTATAGGAAGTTCGGACGATGGGCTGTGCTGCCATATGGATCACAATTTCCGGCCCGAATTCGTCAAATGCGCTTTTCAGCCGGTCAAAATCCCGGATATCCGCAATCCGGGACTGCATTCCGTCCCCGATCCGGCAGAGCTGAAAAAGGGCGGGATCGGTCGGGGATTCCAGAGCGTAGCCGAAGATGCGGGCCCCCGCGTTTTCCAGCACGCGGCACATCCAGCTTCCCTTGAAGCCGGTATGACCGGTGATCAGTACCTTTCGATCTTTGTAAAAAGTAAAGTCCATTTTCCCTCCGATATCCGTGCTGCGGCAGACGGACGCTTCAAAATAATCCTCCGCCTCATGCGAAGCTGGGACGAGCGGTTTCTAAGCGCAACTGTACGGATCTTTATACGTACGGGTCGCTCTCACGGGCATCCGTGCCCGGTGATCGCTTAAAAGCACGTCCTGTGCTTTTATCCCTGTTTATGTATGTTGCGCCAAGAAACCGCGCTCCGTCTCACTTCGTTCGCACGTCGCTCGTCCCACTTCAAAGTCGGCTCCGGATTTTTGGAAGCGTTCCGTCCCGCCGCCATCGCGACACTCTTCTCAGGAAAGAAGAAACTCCCGGATTTTTTCGATCATACAGTCCAGCATCTCCTTCGTCATCCCCGGATACACCCCGATCCAGAAGGAGTCCTCCATGATCCGGTCCGTATTCTTTAAGGAGCCCGCGATCCGGTAGCCCTCACCGGAAGCACGCATCCCGTCAAAGCAGGGATGCCTCGTCAGATTCCCGGCAAAGAGCATCCTTGTCTGAATGTTCGAATCCTCAAGGTATCTTACAAGAGCGTTCCGGGAAACTCCCTCCTCACAGGTCATGAGAAAACCGAACCAGCTCGGGGAAGAATCCGGAAGCGCCTTCGGAAGGATCAGCTTCCCGGCGTCCTCGAACTCTTTGAGCCCTTCGAAAAGAATGCCGAAGTTCTCTCTCCTTTTTTGCGCGAAGGAAGGCATCTTCCGGATCTGGGCGCAGCCGATGGCCGCCTGCAGATCGGTAGCCTTGAGATTGTATCCGAAATGGGAATAAACGTATTTGTGATCATAGCCTGCCGGCAGTTCCCCGTACTGTCCGTCATAGCGGTGTCCGCAGAGATTGTCCCGGCCGGAGGGGCAGACGCAGTCCCGCCCCCAGTCCCGGAAGGACCGGACGGCCTTGTGAAGGAGCGGATCGTTCGTGTAGACGGCGCCCCCTTCCCCCATGGTCATGTGATGGGGAGGATAGAACGAAGAGGTCCCGATGTCCCCGACGGTTCCGGTAAAGTATTTCTTTCCGTCAATAAGGACTTCGGAGCCCAGAGCATCGCAGTTATCCTCCACAAGCCACAGCCCGTGCTTTTTACAGAATGCCTTCACCGCCGTAAGATCAAAGGGATTCCCGAGGGTATGCGCGAGCATGACCGCCTTCGTTTTTTCCGAAAGCGCGTCTTCAAGCAGGCTGACGTCGATATTATACTGTCCGATTGTCACATCGACAAAGACGGGAACCGCGCCGTACTGAATGATGGGCGCCACCGTCGTCGGGAACCCTGCTGCCACCGTGATCACCTCGTCACCGCGACGGACCGCGCGTTCACCGAGGAGCGGGGAAGTGAGTGCCATAAAGGCAAGAAGATTCGCGGAGGAGCCGGAATTCACCAGGGAAACATAACGGATCCCCAGGTATTCACCCATAGCCTTTTCAAACTCGTCCGTATAATGTCCGGAGGTCAGCCAGAATTCCAGAGCCGCGTCCACGAGATTTACCATCTCTGCGCTGTCATAGACCCTTGAAGCATAGGGAATGCGGTCCCCTTTTTCATAGGGCTTTTTTCCGTTCACATGGTACTTTTCGCAATAATCCCGCACCGCCTTAAGGATCTCGTCTCTTGCTTCCTTTTCGGTTTTTTCCGTGCCTTTTCCATTGTTCATCGGTTATCTCCCATCCACCGGATTGTTCTTCGGATCCCCTCTTCAAAGGAGATCTCCGGCCGGAATCCGGTGTCCTTTGTAAGTTCCGTAATGTCCGCCTGAAGATGCATGACCTGTTTTTCTCCGTAGGGGATCTTCCCGTAGCCGATCTCGGCACCGGGGTCGATCAGCTCCTTCGCCTCTTCGATAAATGCTTTCAGAGGTCTTGCGGATCCGGAACCTATCGGATATATTTTCCCGTCCGTTCCCTTATCGCCAAGGAGAAAAAGCGCGTTCGCCACATCATCGCAGTAGATATAATCCCAGATCTGCTCTCCCGCGGTGGTCCCGAACTCTTCTTTATCAAGCAGCGCCCTAATCAGGGATGAGATCAGAGTGTTTTTTCCGTCATTCGGCCCGTAGGCGGAAAGGATCCTTGTCCAGATATGTACGATCCCGAGCTGCGCGCAGAGGATCCTTGTCATCTGCCCCGCCGCAAGTTTCGCTGCCCCGTAAGGCGTTTCGGGAAAAGCCGGCGTATCGCCCGCAAGGGGAGCGTCCGTTCTTCCGTATTCCGCCTGGGAGCCCGCCCCGACAAACCGCTTTATGCCAAGCTTTGAGGCGGCCTCAACGGCATCCAGGGCATACCGGATATTATCGGTCTGGGCAGCCGTGTCATTCCGGCCGTTATGGGATGTGGCCATCCAGGCAAGATGATAGAAAGCGTCATAGCCGGATCGCTCCGGGTCCCCTGTATTTCCCGCTTTTTCAAGAAGGTCCGGAAGCTCTCCGATCCGGTCAAGAGGGCATTCCGCTTTCTTAACAAGCTCATGATCCGGAACCCTGTTCTTCCGGCCGGAATCCGGATTGATCACCGCAAGGACCCGGACGTTTTCTCTTATGCACTTTTCCGTCAGCGCGATCCCAAGCATGGAGGTCGCACCGGTAAGAATGATACTCTTCATAGGCTGTTTAAAAAGTCGGAATACCTTTCGATGATAGCACGGATGACCGATCCGGTTCAACCCGGAAGGGGCCGGGAAGCATGGCCGGAAGCCGGTCCGGATCCCTTTCCCGAAACCTGCAGCGTCCCTATAAGCTCCGAGAATTCCCGAAGATTCTTCTCCCTGTCAAAGCGCTCCGACCAGATCTCCAAAGAGCGTTTCTTCATCTTCAGGATCTCCTCTTCCGGCATTTCATACATCCGGAGGATCGCATCCTTTACCGCGGCGTTATCCGTAAGCAGGATCCCGTTTCCGTCAACCAGTTCTCCCATTCCCCCCACATCGGTTCCGATCACGGGGATCCCGCAGGAGACCGCCTCCTGTACCGATACGGGACTCCCCTCCGAAAGGGATGTCATGATGAAGCAGGAAGGATGTTCCTCAAGATAAAACCGGATCACTTCTTCATTGGGAACATAGCCCCGGAATTCAAAGGTAAGCCCTTCGATCCCCGAAAGTCTCTCCACGGCCAGTTTTTTTACGGACGCTGCGTAATCGTCTTCCCCGGGGCCGAAGTGGACCCATCTTACCGGCTTCTTTTTAAAAGCGGAGGTCCCGGGCGTCAAAGTGTTTTTTCCCGCCCCGGCGAGTCCTTCGATGATCCCTTCGATATGCTTGACGGGATAGATGCTCGCGCAGCTAACCATGAGGAATTCCTCCCCCGAAGCCCGGATCTCCGGAGATCTTTCGTATACCCCCATCCGGCAGATCCTGTGCTTTTCACGGTTCTTCTCCGTATGAAAACGCCGCTCGAAATAATCCTGTCCCTGTTTTGAAAGAAAGAGCGTAAGATCGGTCCGGTCATCCATGAACGCCTTGAAGGGCTGATCGTTCACCGGCGACTGGTCATCGAAAAGATCATAGCCGTGGATCCTGGACAGAAGCTTAAGCCCGGGATACCGGTCTTTGATCCCGCAAAGTCCCAGCAGATAATAATTGTGCCAGTAAGTGTAGCAGATCACGGACTCCCGGCGGTCCGCATCTTCAGGATCCCCGGTCCCGGCTGAGCTCATTGTCCCGTCCGCTTCCAGTATTCCCTGCTTTTTTATCCACCTCGAAAAGTCCGCCGCCCAGTAATAATAAAGGAACGCCCGGAAAAGCTTCCGGGAGACGGATGCCTCTTCGGAATGTGCCGCAGCGGATACATCTTTCGGATCCGGTGCCCCCGCTTCCTTCCCGGATCTTGCCTCCCTCCGGATCCTTCCGGCCTCTGCCCGGAAAACGGGATCAAAGAGAGCCCGAAAAAGGCAGGCAAGCTCCGGCAGATATTTTCCCCGCGGCTTCTTATAGCAAAAGAGTCCGCAGGTTCCGGCCCCGTCCCTTAATGTGCCGCCTTCCGAAAGAACGGCTTCATCCGTGCAGGCCACGATCGAAACCCCGTAGTCTTTCTTAAGTTCCTCAAGCTCCGGCGGGATAAAGACCGTTTCCGGCGTATTCACAAAAGGATATCCGTCCGTAAAGAGGATCAGTTTCTTCTTCGGTTCCATCTATTTCCTCAGCCCGGCATATCGTAAGAGCGCATCCCAGAGATGCCGGTATCCGTAAGAGAGCGCCTCGAATCCGAAGACTCCCCCGAAATCGTAGTTCAGTCTCGCGTCTTTTCGATAACGTCTGTTCTTTATTCTCTCAGACCTGTCGTACAGAAAGATCGCGTCTCCTTTGCAGTCATTAAGAACGTTTGCTTCCTGAGGCCTTAGATTCAGTTCATAGCCCGCCATTATCCGGCTGTCCAGTTTCCGGGAGCTTATGACATACCGGTATTTTTCCGGGATCAGCCGGTGCTTCAGGCCGTAAAGATCGATGAGGATCTCTTCTTCCGGGATGGAGAAGCGTTTCGCAAGGAATCCCTTCAGATCCGCGTTTTCAAAAAAGGCATCATAATGGGGTCCTTCTTCGAAAGGAACGAGCCTGTGATCCGGCTCCCCCAGCCAGAGCGTCGTCTGTACCTCCGCCTCCGGCTTCCGGTAATGGGTACCGGCTCCTCCGAAGACCGTTACCACCGGCTTTTGGGGGATCACATAGTATCTCCCGCTTTCCGTAAGATAACGGAAAAAGTATTTTCCCCAGGAGTTCTTCCAATCGTAGACAGGCGGCGGAAGCAGTTCATCCCTTCCGATCTCTTCGCCGTTTTCTTCATACCACTTTCGAAAGCGCTTCCACTGATCCGCCGACCAGGACTGTCCCCAGGTACAGGAAAACTGTCCGAAGAAGACATCCGCACCCGTCCGAAGCGGCCGGAAGATCTTTCCGGCATAGGGATTCCACTCATGTCCGTAAAGGGAGATCCCGGCGATCCGCTCATCCCCGTCATAATACTCATGGGCCTTCTTCGCGTACTCATAGAAATAAGGCGCGACGAACTCATCATCCTCTAGAAGGATCACGGAACCGTATTCTTCCGCATAGTTTCCGCATTCCAGAATATGTGTCCGAAGTCCCAGATTCTTTTCATGGGTCTTCACGGTCTTTTCCCCGTGTTCCCATACGAAAGCCTCCGCCAGCGCGATCACATCCGAATTGTCCGGATGATGATCGATGCTGATGATGAGCGGGATCCCTTCGGTCCGGTATTTCGCGGCGGCGATGCTCTTAAGCAGCCGGTCAAGCGTATCAAGACGCCGGTATGCCACCACGACGATCGCGGGTTTGATTCCTTCTCTCACAGCCATCCACAACCTTTCATTATCCTTCGCAAAACCGTTACCGGATGCTTCCGAGTCTCTCCGTTTTCCGGATCAGTCCGTGAAGCAGCGGGTTCTTCTTGAGAAATCCGACGAAGCGGTAAAGCCCGTACCATCCGCCGCAGTATTTTTCGACGCAGCGTTTCGTTTCCTTTTCGAGAAGCGGGATATTCGAGCCCGAAAATCCTTCCGTCAGAATCTTCGCCACGGGAAATCCCAGAGGAAGAGCAGTCACGCCGTGCCTTATATGATACATCTGCCATTCCCTGTCCGCGCAGATCCTGTACTCCGTATCAAAGAGCTTCCCGTCGAAAAGCTCACGGCTGCAGAACATCGCCTGATGATTCAGGCAGGCCCCGAGAGCATAATACCAGAGGCGCGCGTTCTTTTGGCCATAGGTGCGAAGTGCCGGTCTGTCCTCTTTTTCCGGTGCTTCGGTACCGATCTCATAGACATCCCCGTACCAGATCCCGGCTCCCTTTTCTTTGTCGCTCCGGATCCGCGAAGATACCCGGGCGAGCACCCCGGGATCCGCGAAGGTATCTCCCGCGTTAAGAAAGAGGACATACTGCCCGGAGGCTTCCTTTACCGCGATGTTCATCGCGTCATAGATTCCCTTGTCCCTGCCGGTGACGAGGCGTACCGGGTTCTTTGTTTCTCCACCGCTTTCAGGGAACGCTTCCATCCCTTCCTTTATCCTTGCCGGAGTATCATCCGTCGATCCCCCGTCCTTGATCAGGTATTCAAAATCACGGAAGGTCTGCTCCCGCACGGAATCCATGGTGGGGCCGATCCTGTCTTCTTCGTTGTAACAGACGGTGATGATCGAAAAAAGAGGTCTTTCCCGGCAGGATCCATAGCCGGACTCCTTCCTGTCGTCCTTTCCCGCCCCGGCCTTTTTTTCGTAAAGATCAAGGACCCTCTTTCCGTACTCACGGGAATCATAGGCAAGGGCCGTTTTTGCCACCCCGTTCCTCGTAAGCTTTTTTTCTTCGAGCTTACGGATCGCCCGGAGATAATCCTCCGGCTCATGATCATGAAGCACGATCCCGTTTTCCTCATTCACAAGCTCCGCCACGGCGCTTGTATCAAGCACAACTGCGGGCGTTCCGCAGGCGATGGCTTCCACGGTCACAAGCGAAAAGGATTCCTCCAGAGACGGGTTCAGAAATACATCCGAAAGATCATAGAGCTTCGCAAGCTCCTCCCTGTCGTCCGTACGCCTTATCCCGATGATCCCTTCGGGAAGCTTCTTTATCTGCAGGGGCGTAAGTCCCACGAGAAGGATCTCGTATTCTTCCCCCAGAACCTCCGGAAGCTTCTTAAAATCCGCAAGTCCCTTCCGCTCATCCCAGACGGACGCGACTCCGATGATATGCTTTTTTGCGGGATCAAGCCCGTATTTCCGGAAGATCCCGTTCCTTTCCTTTCCGCCTTCCTTCGCGGCCTCCACTGAGAAGGGATCCGAAGCTTCCGGAAGAGCATCCGGCCGGAATACGGAAAGATCCACTCCGTTCGGAACCACATAAACCGGGTATTTTTTCATAAACGAGGCCTTAACCTGATCTTCCATCCACCGGGAAGGTACCAGGATCGTCAGATCCTTAAGGCTCAGGAACATTCTTTTTTTATCGCGGTAATTTCTTTTTGAAGCGTCAAGAAGCAGGCTTACCGGATACCGTTTCCGGTTCGGGCAGTTTCCGCAGCCGGTCTTCCACTTTTCACAACCCGAAGCCGTATAGAAGGCGCAGTGACCCGTAAAGGGCCAGCAGTCATGAAAAGTCCAGAAGACCTTTCCCCGGAACCCGTTTTTCAGATAACGGAATAAAAGGGGAAGATAAAGATAATATCCGTGGAGGTTGTGAAGATGAATGATATCGGGATCTTCCGCCCGGAGCCGTTCCACGATCTTTTTCGTCGCAAGACAGGATCCGAAACCGTGCCGGTCAAAGATCGCCGTTATGAACACATGAAGCCAGAAAGAGACCGGGCCTCCGATCCTTACCGAATTGCGGTCGCGAAAAGGTGCGCGCCGGCCCGTAACGGAAAGGGTCCGGTACCCTTTAAGATCCGCCGCATCCTGGATCATTCCCATCAGATGCCCGGTGGAAGTATTGCATACCGTATTGATCTGGACCAGTTTTGCCAATGATCATTCCTCCGCGGCTGTCCCTGCACCGCCTTCGCCGGTTTCTTCTCCGAATACGCTCTCCCTGGTCCTCTCCCGTACCGATCCGTCCGCCACCTCATAGATCGCGTCCGCGTTGCGGATCGTCGTCAGCCGGTGGGCAATGATAAGGAGAGTCTTTCTTCCGTGAAGGGAATCGATCGCGTCCATAACTGCCGCTTCCGTCTCATTATCAAGGGCCGCCGTAGCCTCATCGAGTACAAGGATCTCAGGATCATGATAGAGAGCCCGCGCGATGCCGATCCTCTGGCGCTGTCCGCCGGACAGGCGTACGCCCCGGTCTCCCGTAAAGGTATGCAGCCCTTCCGGAAGTCCTTTTACGAAGTCATAGAGCTGAGCCTTCTTCAGTGCTTCGATCACGGCTTTTTCATCGATCCTGTCCTCGGGCACCCCGAAGGCCACATTCTTAAGGATCGTGTCATCGGAAAGATAGATGCTCTGAGGGATATAGCCCAGTCTGCTGTGCCAGTAGGAAAGGTTTCGATAGACATCGGTATCCCCGTAGAGGATCTTTCCCTTTTCCGGAGGAAGGAGCCCCAGAATGATATCCGCCAGGGTCGTTTTTCCTGCGCCCGAGCTTCCGATAAAGGCCGTCGTCGCCCCGCCGCGGATCGTAAAGTCCGCGCCGTTTATGACATTCTCGGATGAATCCGGATAGTGATAAAAGACATTCTGTATCCGGATGTCCTTTCCTTCCTGCGCCGCCGGAGCTTCCGGAGCGGAAGCGGAGCCGTCGGACTCATCGTCGTTCTTCCGGAATCCTTCGATGCTCTTAAGGTCATTGTAGATCAGGTCCAGGGAAGGCATGCTGTAAAGGATGTTGTTTACAAAGGCGTTGATCTTACCCACGGAAGGAAGGAGCCGGAAGGCGCCGACCGCAAGGACCGCCAGCTGCGGAATGAAGTCCATCACCGTATTGCCCTTATAGCCCCAGAACATCTTGATGATGATCGCCGAAAGGAGCCCCGTCATGCATACCGCTTCCACGATATATTTCGGGACGGCGGACAGAAGTTCGTTGTTCTTCGCTCCTTTGATCAGTTTTCCGTAGTTCTCCGAATAGGCATCAATGAAATAATCCTCCCGGCTGAGGACCTTGACCTCCTTGATCCCGCCGAGGGCCTGATTCACCCACTGGAAGAGTTTCCCCTGATAGACCTGATTCCGTTCACCGATCTTTTTCGATACTTTTTTCGAGATATAGAGAAAAGTGCCCATGCAGAGCACGATGAGGACAAGCACGATCCCCGTGATGGAATGGCTCGTGTCAAAGAGATAGATCCCGAGTACCAGACAGACCACTGCCT
>JAILLW010000018.1 GCA_024692955.1 Lachnospiraceae bacterium
AGCGGGAAAAGAGGGCAGAAGAATGAAGAAGAAAAACGTTAACAGACTTATCGCGGCATTTCTTGCGGCACTGCTCATCTTCGCGGAATTTCCCGCAAATGTGCTGAGCGCAAGAGCAAATGAACTGACAGATATGTCGGAAAGTGAAGAACCGGAAGATGTGATCTCCGAAGAAGAGGCGGGTTTGTCCGGTGAGAAAGTGGCGGAAGGATCCGAAAATGATCCCGGCAGGGAAGACGGATATCCGGAAGATCCCGGCGAATACGGCCGGGAGGATGAAGGATCACTTTCCCATGAATCCGACGGATATTCCGAAGAAGAGACGGCTCCCGATAAGGAGAGCGACGGGGCTGTCTTCCCGGAAGAAGAGTATACAGAGGACATTTCCGAAGAAGACGGGAGCGATGATGCGGCCGTAAGCGACATTACGGAGCTTCCGGAGGAAGGTGTCAGTGTACAGACCGCGGATGAGAGCGTCGATCCCCTGGGTGCGAATGACTCTTTTGGGGTGTCCGGGAAACTGATCATGCCGGAGGGGACATATGCGAAGGAAGAGATCACAGGTACGGTCTATGTTCACTATCTTCGTCAGGGAAATACTTACACCTCATATAATTACTGCAGTTTTACGATCCCCGCTTATGACAACCGGAACGGCGGAACATCACCAGTGATCGAGTATTCGATGACCCTGTATGAAAAGGTCAGCAGCGCGGCGAAGATTGAAATCTACCTTGGCGGCGGATCCTCCACCACCAATCTGTTCTACAACAGGACCTTCTATCGTACCTCGAGCAGTTGGACAACGAACTCATCCGATAGCAATATTGCGACCGTCGCGATCGCTTCAAGCGGAAAGATCGCGGATCTTACGCTCCCGAAGGCGAAGCTTTCCGGGACGGTCAGACTTCCCGAAAACATCGAGATCAGCGGGGACAGCAGTTATGGTGCTTATGTATACGTGAAGATCAGCAGCCGGACGTACTCGCAGTATCTTCAGATCAGAAAGGATGACCGGGCAATTCCTTTCGCATTCAATGCGGATTTTCCTGTGGATGCGGTTTCGGCAGAACAGGTCTATGTCAAGGTCAGCTCAAACAGCAATATGACCTCCAATCTGATCGTGAATCAGGAGGAGTATTACAACGGAGAAAAGCTGGTAACGGATTCAACTGCCGCAAGCTCTGTGGATTTTTCTTCCGACGGCTGCGGAGTTATGGATCTTACTCTGAGAACCACGGATCTTTTCGGAACACTGACTCTGCCGGAAACCGCGTTTTATGATTCCTCTTATCTTGACGGATATATTTATGCCTATTATCCGAATCCGTCCGGTTCGGGAACAAAGGAGGCGAACTGTTATTTCAAACTGAGCAACGGCGAACGGTCCCTGAAATACTACATGAACACTCTCCCTGCCGATCTTGAGAAACTCAGCTATCTGAGGATCTATGTGTATGGGAAAAGCGATCCGACCAATCTGATCACAGGGCTATCTGAGTATTACACGGAGACAGGGTTTGTCACAAGTGAGACCAAAACGGAGATCACGATTCCGGAAGGCGGAAAAAACCTTACGATCGTGCCCTGCATCACAAAGGGCGCCTTCAAGGTCAGCCTGTCTGAGGAAGTTTACTTTGAGGGGGGCGATCTTTCCGGTTCGTTCTGCTTCTGGTATGAAAAGGAGAACGGCGGTCTTGCATCAAAGACCGTAAGTGTCAAGTTTAAGGAACAGGAGAAGGACAAAATCTTTTACCTGAACGATCTGCCTTTGGAGACCACAAAGATCAGAAAGGTCAGAGTGAACTGGAACAGGTCGAACAGCTTCGTTACCAATCTTATTACTGACAAATATCTGTTTCTTAACGGATCCAAATGGATTTTGCAAGAGACGGAATACGAGATCGCTCTTTCAGACGGATCCTCTCCGATCGTTCTTCCGGTCGGGGTGCCTGATAACGGTATATGGATCGATCTGAAACTGCCGGAAGGAGAAGAGGTCTATGGGGAAAATCTTTCGGGAACGATCACGCTTTCCTGCAGGAATGCTTCAAACAGCAATACTGCGATCGTTTCGAGCTTCTGGATCCGTGAAGGAGAAACGGACAAACTTCTTCGGGCAGCAGTTCCCGATGACAGTGTTTCGATATCGGAAGTGAAGGTCTGGATCAGTTCTAACAATCGCTGCTCATCCGCGATCTGGCCCGGTACTTATTATCTGACCGGATCCGGGCTTTCGACAGATTCCAATGGCAAGGTGACAGTTACCGTCGCTGAGCATACGGCATCGAATCAGCCTTTGATGATCACTCTTCCGAAGATCAGGAATCTGAAAGCAGAGATCAGTCTCCCTGAGAAAGGATATCTTAAAAACGAGGATCTTACGGGGAGTACTGCAGAAGTACGTATCGGAAACCGCTCATATACTTCGTATTTCGTAATGAAAAAAGATACGGGGAAGGGGCATTTCACGATCGCTTTCAGCAATGATCAGAGCGCGAGCGAGATCACACGGCTGACGATATACCTGAGAAACAGTGACAACGCCGCGACAAATCTGGTAACGGGTAAAACGCTTTATTACGCAGACGGCGCATGGTCCTACGATCAAAATGACGCAAGTGTCATTCCCATTCCGGATACGGACAATACCATCAGCCTTACCATGCCGGTAGTAAAGAGCATCGGCGGGACGATCACATTCCCGGAAGGAAGCGTGATCAATAACGGGACGGTGACGCTCAAGGTCTATGCCCGTGCCGATAACACGACTTATTCCCAGAAATATACCCTTTCGTCCGCTTCGGAACCGCTTGACTATCATGTGGCACTCGGTGCGGAGACGGATGAGATTACGGAACTCTATGTGTATCTGTATACAAATTCGAATGCGTATACGAATCTGGCAACAGGTACTTACTATCTTTGCAGCGACGGTACCCTTCAGTCTTCCTCTTCGAACAGGACGACGATCACTCTTACGCAGGACAATCAGGTACAGGATCTGACCCTTCTGAAATGCCCTTCGATAAGCGGAACCGTCGGCCTTGCGGAGGATGCCTTCTTTGAAGGAGCTGACCTTTCCGGAACGGTATATGCCTATACGGATAAGGGAAGCAAATCGACCTCCTTCAAGATACTTCAGGGAGAAACGGAGGCTCCCTATGCGGTCGCGCTTCCTCTCGGAGCAACGACCGTTAAATACCTTGCAGTTAGTCTTAACTCGAGCTCAGGGCTTACGACCAATTTAAAACTCTACACGAATCAGTACTGCGGTATGGACGGCACCTGGACCCTGAGCACGAACGGGATCGCGGCCACTGAAATGGATGCTGAGGAGCTGTCTTTGAACCTGGCTCTTCCGCCTCAGAAAGAGATCTTCGGGAAACTGACGATCCCGGAGGAGATCCCGACGCTGTCACTTAATATGACCGGAAAGATATACTTCTACGGCTCGGATTCCAGCTCCTATGAGGATGATATCACCTTTGCGGCCGGAGAACGTGAGGCGGAGTTCAGCGTACAGATCCCAGGAGCGGAAAACAGGATCACGAAGATCTATGTTAATCTGAATAAACCATCCGAGGAAACGGACCTTCTTACCGGATATCTGTATTATATTTCCGAAGGAAACTGGTCGAGGCGCTCCTCGCAGATCAGTTTTGATACGTCGGAAAAGAGGACGGAATTCAACGCCGCTCTTCCTTATAAGCGGTTGCTTAAGGGAAATGTCTTTCTGCCGAACGGACTTACCTTAAAAGGCGGAAAGGTAACGGGATCCGTTGAAGCGCTTGTCGGCTCGGAGTCCGTGAGATCCGCCTTCACGATTGCGTCGCCTTCGGATCGTGATATCAGCTATTCCCTTGACCTTCCGGAGGGAACCGGTGTGATAGACCGTCTTTCCGTCAGCATTACGGCACCTTCCGGCGTGACGACGAACCTGCTTACGGGAACCACCTACTATAACGGAAGCAGCGGCGAAGCACGCTGGGTATCCTCCTATATGAGTGCCACGGCGCTTTCGCTGGACGGAGCTGTGAGCGAGCTGGATGTACAGCTGAAAAAGGCCGTGAATCTCTCTGGAAAGGTATCCCTTACGTCGGATGAGTATTTCCGGAAGGCTTCCCTTACCGGATATGTCCGGGCCTATATCGGCGACAATTTCTACGCGGAATATTTTGAGATCCCGGAGGGAAAGAAGTCGGCGAATTACAAGATCCGCCTTCCTTTTGAAAGCGAGTATATCGACCGGGTACAGCTTATGGTATACCGGAATTCCTTCCGTGAAACGAATATCCTTACCGGAACGGATATGTATTACAAGGGAGATGCGGAAGAGACCTGGTCCGTCCATATGGAGGATGCGGTTTCGATTCCGATCCCCGAGGACGGTGTCACCCTAAACCTCACGCTGCCCCAGAGCGATACGATAAGCGGCAGGCTTATGGCGGATGAAAGCGCGGGGCCGGTATCCGGCATCGTCGGGATCATCGCGGGAGATGATGAACACAGTACGGAATACAAGACGGAATTCAATACTGCGGAGGGAGGATCCTATCTGATCGAGCTTCCGCCCGGATCCGCGGGACAGTACCGCCTCTTCTATGAGATCAATGAAGAGGATTCGCCCTATTATGCCACCGGAACCATTTACGCGGGCTCTGATGGCAGCTATTCCGTCCTTAAAGAAGGCCTTCCGGAGGAGCCGGTAAGACCCGGGATCAACCACCGCGATGTGAAGCTGGCATCCTGGGACGACCTTGCTTCGGAAAAACCGCTCCTTGAATCCGCCCATCCTTATGCTGCGGGGCGGGATCAGGAGATGTTCTTTGAATATCCGGGGACGGCAGATTCCCTTACCGTTCATTTTTCGGACTGCACCTATACGGAAGAAACCTTTGACGAGATCCTGATCTACGCGGGTGAAAGCGAAGATCCGGTGGGGACTTATTCCGGAACGGCTCTTGCCGGAGGGGAAGTAACGGTACCCGGAAATTCATTCCGGATCGTTGTGAGTGCGGATGATTCCAGGTCGTGCTACGGATTCGGGATCGACTCCATAGAGGCTGAAAACGGGGTGCCCACCGGCGAGATCGCAGCCTCCGTTGTGCTTCTTGACGGAGTGCCTTACTCGGCCGTGATCCTGAACGGATCGGGAGAGGAAAAAGCGCTCGGCCTTTCCGCTGCGAATTATACGGAAGACGGAAAGATGTGCGGGATCTCGACGAAGAAGATAAAGGTCGGAACCGGTATGGCTTCCTGCCTGCTCGAGCTTTCCACTTCGGAAGAGGCTTCCACCGGAAAGCTGATGCTCTATGATGAGAAATTTACGCCGGTCTGCGAGAACCGGTTCAGGGCCAACCGGAAGTATGCCGTAACCTATCATAACAATGACGAACTTGATTCCGAACGGGTCGTATATCTCTCCGCGGAGGAACTGATCACAAAGCCCGTCATCGATCCCGCAAGACCGGGATTCCGCTTTGACGGCTGGTTTACCTCAAAGGAAGCGCGGGATGAGGACCGGTATGAGTTCGGAACGGAAAAAGGAAGAAACCTTGACCTCTATGCCGCATGGACCATGTGCTCCTTTGTGAGCATCGATATCAGCGGACAGGGACAGGTGGAAAGCGAAGGGATCACGGAAGGTTATGCGGCCGCGGGCACTTTGGTAAAGCTTTTCGCAAAGCCCGCCGAGCACTGGAAGACGGAGGGCTTCAGGGCGAAAGAACTGACAGCTCCGGACGGAAAGGTAAACGGGATCACGGATGACGATCTGACCTATGATCCGGAAACCGGTATGGTCTCCTTTACGATGCCGGCGGAGGATGTATATCTGGATCTTCGCTTTATCCGCGCCATCGAGCCGGAGTGGATATCTTCGGGGATCCTCCTTGAAGAGACCGGAGAGCAGCTCCTTTTTGAAAACAATGTGATGATCGTTCCTTCAAAGATCAGCACAGTGACCCTGACCGGAAACTTCAACCGTGAATATTCGAAGGAGGAGATCGCTTCCCTGAAATACCGGTATTCTCATTACGACAGGGATGAGAACGGCGAAGAGACTTATACGGAAGGCTCCTTCACAGACGTCGAACTTGCCGGGGACGATACGACCTTTACGATCCCGGATCTTTCCGTGGGAGTCGGAACGAACAGCCTTACCCTTTCCGTCACGGCAAAGGGGGAGACGACGGAACTATCCTATTCCATTATCGGAACCTCGGATGAGACATCGGTGCAGGACGGTGTAACACAGTTTGATGCCGTCTCGGATGATGATTTTATCGAAGATTTCTATGATGACATCGCAGCATACTGGAATGAGGATAACGGAACACCGGAATATTCGGATGATGACAGGATCGTCATGATCATTCGGAAGCGGTCGGAGATCGCGAAGAGACTGATGTCCGCGCCTAATGCCGCTGATCACATCGGGATCGGTGATATCTGGGTGATCCCTTCCTGTGAGCAGTTCCCGTCCGGATTCGCATTCCGGATCGAGGACTACGGTGATGTGGATTACGCGCCGGAAGCTCCGGAGGGTGATGTTTATGAAAACGCCGCATTTTCATCCGAGAAGTTTATCTATATCCTCGCTGCAAATCCGGACGTGACCGAGCTCTTTGCCGATTCGATGGCACTTTCGGCGGACGGTGTCGGAGGGATCGCCTTTTCGCTCCTTCCCAACAATACGTCGATGGATGCCGCGCTGAGTTTCGCGGACGGCACGGTGGAATCGGCCCATGTGGAGAGCGATATCGACCGTGTGGGACTGAACGGCCCCGGTTTCCAGACGCAGGATCTTCTGAACAACATCGTTGCCAACGCCGGAATGACGGGCGGAAAAGCAAGCGTATCCGTTGAATTCAAGGATACCGTGATCTATGACCATGACGGTAAGGATGATACCGGATGGGATCGTGTTTCCCTTGGAGGGAAAATCTCCCTCAGCGATTTTGACGCGGCCGGTGCGTTTGAATGGCACCCCATCAAAGAGGCGAGAGTAATGCCGAGCCAGATCGGAATGGCGGTGGACTATACCCAGACGGAGTCCGTGAAGGTTACCTTCGGGGGGACCTTAAGCGCCGACATGATCGACGAAAAGACCGGAGAAGCGAAAACAACCGGACTGACGCTTAAGCCTGTCGTGAAATCCTTTAAGGAAAAGTTCGGCTGCCAGGACAGCAATTCCAAGGAAATAAGCTTTTTGGGAATGGACTATTCCCTGAGCGGCGTGGATATGGACAGCACGATCGTGCTGGCGGCGATCGGCTTTAATCTGGCGACCCGGGTTCCGACGGAAGCAGGCTATTCCAGAGTGGTCACAACCTCAACATTCTGCGGTGTGGAGCCGATCCTGGTATTCATGGTCTGCCTTGATCTGGACGGTTCCGTGACGGGCAAGATCTCCTATGAATATAAGAAATCGTCCTATAATCTGCGCGGGTTCAATGTAATACGCGAAGGTGCTCCTCTTTATGATAATGATCTGAACGCGAAGATCGCCACCTTCGAGCCGACCCATACCATGCAGTGCGGAGAGTATTATGCGGATGTCTATTCCGTTACCCAGAGCTCCGTTTCCGACCGGAACGAGCCTCACGGGACCCATACCTTTACCGCTTCGGCAAAGGCAACGCTGAATACGAGCGTGACGGGAAGGATCGGGCTCATGATCTCCGGAGTCGATTTCGGTCAGGTGAAGGGCGGGATCTACGCCGATGCCCAGGCCGGTTTCGAGGGGAGCATCGTGCTGGAGAAGGGGAAGGATCCCCAGTACAATATGGACGGCTTCGTGGACGGCAGTATCGGATTCCTGCTTGGATACAATATTGCGGTATCCGTCGGGCCGAAGGATACGAAGAACAAAGCGGGTGTAAGCTTCAGCCATGACTGGAAATGGGAATTCTTCCATTTCGGATGGACTTCGGTGGGGATCAAGGGCACCGTAAAGGAGCCTGCCCAGCAGATCGGAGGAGAGGACATGCCTTTAAGCGGTGTCACGATCCTTCTTACCAGCAAGAACAAGATCCCGTCGATGACCAGGGCAATCTCGACGGGACCCGACGGAAAATACAGCTTCCGCGGGATCGGAGCGGGGATCTATGATCTGAAATTCCATAAGGACAGTTATGCCGATAAGGTACTGGAGGATATCCAGGTAACGGGCACCACCGTGAAGAAGGATGTGGTACTGCCTGTCGCGAAATACGCGCAGGTGAAGGGCAGAGTCGTTAAGGACGGGCAGCCGGTTTCCGACGCCACTCTCACCATAGTACCGATGTATGACCAGAAAAAGGCAAAGTATGATAAGAGCGGAACGAACGGCGAATTCACCTTCGGTGAAAAGGATGATCCGGAAAAGGGCCTGACGCCGGGCGTCTACAAGCTGACGATCAATTCCAGAGGAAACAAGCCCGTGGATACGCTGATCGAAGTGGTGTATCCGGAAGGCGGCATCCTGGATCTCGGAGACATCGAGGCGATCGAAGGCGTATACGGTAACGGAACGGTATCCGGGACGATCTGCGACCTTTCAACCGGAAGGATCACCGGAGCGGAACTCACCCTCTTCGTAAGAAAAGGCGCGAACAAGACCGACGGAAAATATGTGAAGAAGATAAAGGTACCGGCGAAGACGGGAGCCTTTAACCTCACGCTTCCCGCCGGAACCTATACGCTTCAGGTACAGGATCTTCGAACGAAGATCAGCGACAATGACCGGTACGGAACGGTATCCCAGAACGTCTGGGTGAAGAACAATGTGACTGCCAACGTAAAGATCTTCGTCGGGCAGTCGGCGGACTCCGACCAGATCCGGATCGTGCTTACCTGGGGAGAAACGCCGAGAGATCTGGATTCCCATCTCTTCGGCCCGTCGGGCGACGGCTCCGGAAGGTTCCATACGGCATACTACAGCAAGAATTACTATTACAACAACAAGAAGTACGCAGACCTGGATCTTGATGACGTGACGAGCTACGGCCCGGAGACCACGACGATTTACCACAGAAGCAGCGGAGATTCCTACAGCTTCTATGTACATGACTACAGTAACAGGGGATCGTCCTCAAGCAACGCGATGGGCAATTCCGGAGCCACCGTGAAGCTCTATGTCGGACCCGTACTTACGAAGACCTGGCAGATCACGCCGGGAGCAGCGGGAACCGTATGGCATGTCTTTGACTACGATGCCGGAAGCGGAGAGATCACGAGCGTGAATAGGATGCATTTCCAGTCAAGCCCGCAGAATGTGGACCGCGTCGGAGCGGGACCGGATTCCGGGGATGATTTCCCGGCAGGAGAAACGGGCGGATCCTTCCGTGATCCCGTCGAAGAACAGGATATCACCGCTATCATGGAGGAAGCGGTGGAAAAATAAAGGTCTGAGATGAAAAGTGAGGAACGCCGCTTGGCTTGGCTAAAGCGGCGTTTTTCTTCATTTACCGGGAATTCTTCCGGCTTTCGTACGCTCTCCCCGGATGAGATCATGCCTTGACAGAAAGGCATTGTGCACATAGCATTGAAATATGAAAGGATATAACAGACCGGCAAGGTAACAGGGGGATGATCATGAATAATCGGGGATGGAAAAGATTTCTTGCGGTTCTTATCGCTGCCGTGATGGTGGGCAATCAGTTTCTGGTATATGCGCACGCGGAGAAGAATCCGGGGGATACGGAAGCAGCGGCTGACTACACCGGGGAGCTTAACGGACTTCTTTCCGGGCTGTCTGAGATCAATGATGAGCTGTCGGCGTATTCGGATGAGGATGAGACGGTAAGGTTTGATACCGGGTTTTCTTTTTCGGAGGAAGATGCCGGAACGGAAGAAACGTCCGATACCGATCAGTATGGCGAAGACGCTTATGATATGGAAGAGAATTCACCCGGTCCCGACGGGCAGGAGGATGTATCCGACCATCCGGAAGATGAGAACGATGAATCCGACGATCCTCTCGGCGCGGAGAGATACGGAGATTATGAATATGAGATCCTGAACGGAACCTACGCCGGTATCACAGCCTATAAAGGGACAGATACCGTGATCTCGATCCCCGAGCGGATGGGAAGCTATGAAGTCAGCCGGATAGGCAAGAACGCGTTCAAGGGAAAAACCGCCATTACACAGATCACGATCCCTTCGGGGGTTCAGACCATTCAGGACTACGCTTTCCAGAACTGCAGCGCTCTTGAAACGGTATCACTCGGTACGGGCCTTGAAACCGTGGGAACAGGTATTTTCTACGGCTGTACCTCGCTGAATCATGTTACCATTCCCGGGAGCCTTACAACGATCGGGAACTATATGTTCTACGGCTGCACGTCGCTTTCTTCCATCGATCTTAAGAATGTCACCGGGATCGGAAATTATGCTTTCTATAACTGTTCCGGACTTACCTCCTTCGACCTTAAAAAGACAGTTACGATCGGCGCCTACGCCTTCAGCGGCTGCACGGGACTTACACGGATGGATTTCCCTGACAGTGTCGCGACCATCACCTACCGGGCATTTTATAACTGCACAAACCTTCAAAGCATCGGCTACCCCATGGGCTGGACCACGGCGGAAAGGTCTACTATCGACAACGGAACCTGGAAATACGGATGCATATTTGAGGGCTGCACGGCCTTAAAGAGCATTACGGTACCTGAAGGAATTACCTCGATCCCGGAGTATGCATTCTTCGGCTGCAACAAACTGGAGGAACTG
>JAILLW010000022.1 GCA_024692955.1 Lachnospiraceae bacterium
TAGGAGGATCCGAAATCCATCCAGCGGTATTTATCCACCTGCCCGCGATAATACTGGCTCCGGTTCGTGCCCTTTTCCCTGAGGATCTCCGCCTCTTCGATGCGGGAAGGATCACTGATGAGAAGCGCTCCTCCCTCACCCATACTGTAATTCTTCGTTTCATGAAAACTCAGGCAGCCGAAATCCCCGAAGGTGCCGAGGGCTTTGCCCTTATAGGTGGCCATGATGGCCTGTGCCGCATCCTCTACCACCTTAAGGCCGTGTCTTTTCGCGATATCGAGGATCTCATCCATCTCGCAGCTGACTCCGGCATAGTGCATCACCGCAATGGCTTTGGTCTTTGGCGTGATCGCGTCCTCGATCAGGGAAGCGTCAATGTTCATGGTCTTAGGATCAATGTCGACAAATACCGGGATCCCGCCCCGAAGCACGAAAGCGTCCGCCGTCGAGACAAAGGTATAGGAAGCCATGATGACTTCATCCCCTGGCTTTATGTCACAAAGGAGTGCCGCCATCTCCAGTGCGTGTGTACAGGATGTAGTCAGCAGCGCTCCCGCCGTACCGGTGCGCTCCTCAAGCCATCGGTTGCACTTCTTTGTGAACTCGCCGTCGCCGCAGATATGCATGCTCTCAACGGCCTGCTTTACATATTCGATCTCCTTGCCCGTATAGGGCGGTACGTTAAATCTGATCATAGATGCTCCTGTCTTGATATGTATGATACGTATGTATTCAGGCCGGCGATCCTGTTTCCCCCGCCTCTCAGGAAGACGGGACTTCCGCTTTCATCCACGCAACCATACGAAATTCAGTGTCTGCGGGTCGCTCACACGGGCATCCGTGCCCGGTGCTCGCTCAAAAGCACATCCTGTGCTTTTGCCCCTTATCCGAGATGTTGCGTGGGAAAGCGGACGCGCTCCCGCGCTCGCCCCGCTTCATGTTCGGCTAAGGGAAACAGGATCGCCGGCCGCTTCAGCCTTTACTCTCCCGTCAGATCAAACACCGCAAACTCATCATTGAAGAAGGTTACTTCATATCCGTTCCTTACGATGAACGCATTCAGCTCCGTAAGCTTCCGATCGTTCTCATCCGGCGAATCCACGACGGGCTTTGCCTGTATGATCACGGGCGCGGATGAGGCTCCGCTTCCGATCCCCTCTTCGATGGATCCGAGTTCTCCCTCGAAACTTTCATAAGGCCAGGAATCAAGGTCCGGCCAGGTCGTGCTGAAGGCGCAGGGGAGTTCCAGATAGCAGGGAAGCCCGGGTATGTTTCCGTAGACCAGGAACAGGCGCGACGCGTTCTGCCCGATCCCGTAATGATCCTTCAGATGATCCGCAAGCTGCGACAGATTTGCCGCGTTCATTTCATTGGTCTTCGTCCCCCGAAGGACCGGCAGTTCCTCCCCGTCGCATGTCACGACGGATCTCAGTGCGGCCCCGTCTTCTCCGTCACGGAATACATAGAAGCAGCCGATGCCCACTGCCCCGATGAAGAAGGCGGTCACGGCAGCCGCAAGCATCGCCTTTACCGGGAAGAGCGGTACCTTTCCCGTAACATCCAGATGGCTCCTGCCCCAGCGGGCGAACCGGTAGATCGTCCAGCAGGTGACCGGCGCAATGAGGAAAAGGTTATTGAGTGCCGGCCAGATATAATTGTTGCTCCCGAGGGGCGTGATCAGGATCGTAAGGAACGAAAGCATTGCCACCAGTTTCCAGTCGTAATTGATCTGCTTTGAGGCGATCATCCAAAGATCCGCGCCCATGGAGACAAGGAGAAAGACCGCGCCCCACTGCAGGGCGGATTCCTTCTGATAAAAGCGGAAATTGAACATTCCCCATTTTCCGAGCACGAAGAAGAGAACCGGGATGCAGAGTACGAAAAAGCATTTTCGAAGCTTCATCCACTTCCCGTCGAAAAGAACAAAGAACGGAATGGCCACAAGGGAACAGATCGCCATATAGAGGCCCCACTGCGCCCCGTGGAGATAGGCATCGAAAATGGATCTTATCATCTCACCGAAGGTATAATCCGACGCGCTTCCGGAGATCGCAAGGGTTCCGTCTATCAGGGATTTCAGCGCGTTCTCCCTGTAGCAGACGGACATCACGAGGATAAGGAGAATGAAAGCCGAAACATATCCCGCCACGCAAAGGCCCGTTTCCTTCAGGATCTCACGAAATGCTTTTTTCCGAAGGACACCGTAATACCAGAGTGCGAAAATAAGGAGCACCTCCAGACCGTTCCCCGGAAACCGCACGAAAAGATTGAGACCGAGTACAAATCCCGCGAAATAAAGACAGCGCGGCCGGTTTCCCGCAAGGGCGCGGAAAAGCAATACCGCTCCGGCAAAAAAGAACACATAGGTAAGATAATTATAGAGGATCACGGAAGGCGCCCACAAGAAGCCCTCCGCGGCAAGCAGCGAAAGAAAAGCAAGCCACGCCGGCATCTTCGTAAGGAAGAAGCGGTAGGCAAGGACCGCGAGGGCGCCGATCATCAGTCCGGCATAAACGCGCATCCCGGGAAGCGTCCCGCCAAAGGGAAACATCGTAAATACTTTTCCGAGCAGACCTGACAGAAATGTCAGTTTCTCCCAGGAAGTGCATCCCCCGAAGGTCATATAGTTTCCGAGGCTGTAGCCCGTATCCGCAAGGTCGATTCCGCGTCCCGCCTTAAAAAGCGGAAACGCGATAAGCAGGAGCGGAAACAGGATCAGCTTCGCATCGCCGTAGTATTTTCGAAAAAATGCCTCCATACGCGCCATTATAGCACATATGGAGGCAGAAAGGTATCTCGCGTTTCCCGGGGCCTTAACGTTCCCGGCTGATCTTTCCGTTCTCTACCCGGTAGACCATATCACACTTTTCGATGGTCTGAAGACGGTGGGCAATAATAACAAGTGTTTTTTTACCGTGGAGACGGTTGATGGAATCCATGATCGCCGCCTCGGTCTCATTGTCCAGAGCGGAGGTCGCCTCATCCAGTACCAGCACCTCGGGATCCTCGTAGAGCGCCCTCGCGATGCAGATCCTCTGGCGCTGACCGCCCGAGATCCGGATCCCGCGTTCTCCGATCCCCGCGTCCAGTCCTTCCGGGAGCGAGCGCACGAATTCATCGAGCTGGGCCTCCCTGAGAGCCCGCCATACCTTCTCATCATCGATATCTTCATCCGCGTAACCGAAGGCCACGTTCTTCCGGATGGAAGCATCGATCATAAAGAAATTCTGCGGGATGTAGCCCACATTCCGGAGAAATCCCTGATAATCCTTCCGGATGTCTTTCCCGTCCGCCAGGATCTTTCCGTTCCGGATCTTTAATAATCCGAGCAGGATATCCACGATGGTCGTTTTGCCGGCGCCGGTGGTCCCCACGATGCCCACGGATCTCCCGATGGGGATCTCCATGTCCGCATGGTCAAAGATCAGTGCCTCGGAATTCGGATAATGGTAGACAATGTCCGAAAGCTCCAGCTTCTCCCGGATCGGCATCTTTTCCACATCCGGATCCTTCCGGTAGGAAGCTTCGGCATAATCCACGCTCTCATCCCGGATCTCATCCTGAAGGCTGTCGGAAACTCCCATAAAGAAGGGCTCGAAATAGGAAATGGAAGTCAGATAATTGTTCATCCGGTTCGCGCAGGGAATAAGCCGCATGGCAACCAGCGCGAAAGCCGTCATCTGGGGCATCATGCTCGTGATCTCCGCCCCGTTCAGAAGCCTTATCATCAGATAGATCATGATCCCGGCGATGGCCGCCGTTTCTATAAGGAGACGCGGTGTAGCATTGTACAGATTGTACTTCTGCACCGCGTTCACATAGCCGCTTCCGCAGTTTGAATACTCCCGGATAAAGTAGCTTTCCTTGTTTGCGATCTTGATCTCCTTGATCCCGGTCACGGACTGCTCGATCCATTTGAAGAGGCCGGAATAATAATCCTGATTCTCTTCCCCCGCCCGGCGCATGATCGGCTTCAGGATATATTTGATGACAACGAGCACGATGATCAGCAATATGGCGATGGTGACGCTCATCCCGATATCGGAGATCATGCAGACCGCGATAAGGCAGATAAAGACAATGCTCTCGCTGCAGAGCTGCAGCAGGGACAGGATCAGCCCGTACATATTGTTGACATCCGAGGTAATGGTCCTCTGGATCACGGTGGTATCCGCGTTCAGATAATACTCATAGGGCCGCTTCATAAAGTTGATCATCATGCGGCGGGAAGTGGCGAACTGGTTGGAATAGACAAATTTCAGCTGAACCTTCTGCTGAAGGAAAAGAAAAGCGTTCTTCAGAGCGAACATCAGGATGAATCCGATCATCACCACGATCATCAGAGTCCTCGTATCGTTATGCGCGATCCCGAACAGGTCGCAAATCCACTGCAGATAGACATACTTCGAGACGGCATCCTTCTCCATAATCACCGTCATTACGGGAAGGATCATGGATACGCCGAGCGTCTCTAGCATGGCGCCGATCAGCATCAGCACCACGATCAGTGCCATCTTCCGCTTCTGCTTCCTGTCAAGAAGTATGATCAGTTTTTTCAGTATCTTTCGCAAATCTTCAGGTACCCTTCCGTGCCCTGCTCTCCGTTTTTCCGGCGTGCCGTCCTTCTAAAGGCTATCACATTTCCGGTTTCTTTACCATAATGGTCATTGCCCTGTTTTCCACTCTGATCACGGTATCCGAAAGCTCCCCTCCGAACTCTCCGTCCAGTGTCCAGCCCACGGGCCTTTCGGCATGGATCTTTACCTCTTTTACTTTCGTAAAGGAAAGATATGGGCTGTCAAAGTCCCTCGCGGTCAGCGCCTGAACGATCTTGTTCAGGTCCGTGATATTCCCGGGCGCCTTGATGAGTACCATTTCAAAGGCTCCGTCATCAAGTCTTACATCCGGCACGTAGCGGATCGGAAAGCCTCCCACGGAGGTGGCGCTGTAGACCGCTCCGAAGACATAATCGTCCTCCCGGATTTTTCCGTCGGTTTCGATCCGCATGTGGCATTTGTAGCCGATATTCTCCTGAAGGTTCGCAAGTCCGTTCAGAATATAGGCAGCATGCCCGAAAACGTTCTTGAAATTCTGGTCCGTGGAATAGCTGATCTCCGAAAAGGCGCCAAAAGCCGCGATATAATTGAAATACTTTTCGTTAAAGCACCCTATGTCGTAAGGAAAGGGCATCCCGCCTGTCAGAACCTCACAGGCCTCCCCGATCTCCTCGGGGATGTGAATGCTCTTGGCGAAATCATTCGTGCTCCCCGCAGGGATATAGCCAAGGACCGGACGTTTTTCCTTCGGCATTGCCATCAGTCCGTTAATGACATGGTTTAAGGTCCCGTCTCCTCCGCCGCAGACCACAAGATCATATGCCGGACCCGACGAAGATGCCGCTGCCCGTTCAAGAATATCCTCCGAAAAGATCCCCTTATCCGGAATGATCGGATAAACCGTTGTCTCATACCCGTTTACGGCAAGGGTCTCGATGATCCGGTAGACATGCTTTTCCATATTCATTTTGCCGGCGGAGCCGTTGATCAGAAGGAGAGCTCTTTTCATAAACCCCGTACGCCTCCGTGTGTCTGTGTTCTATACCGTGAGGCCGAATGCCTCCCTTAAGGTCCTCCAGCCGAGGACCGCACACTTTACCCTGGCGGGCATATGGGAAATACTCTCCAGGATCCCTGCTTCCTCAAGCTCTTCTTTTTCTTCCTCCGTGATCCCCTCTTTGATCATCTTCATAAAGAGTTCCGAAAGATGAAGCGCTTCCTCCTTTGATCTGCCGATCACAAGGTCCAGCATGATGTCCGCGGAGGCCTGCGAGATGGCACAGCCGTCGCCTTCAAAGGCACCATCCGTGATCACGCCGTCCGTGACCTTAAGCCGCAGAATAATATCGTCCCCGCAGGAAGGATTTACCCCCTCAAGCTCAAGATCCGCATCCTGAAGATGCTTTTTATGGTATGGATTTAAGTTATGCTCATTGATGATCTCGTTATAGAATGTATTCTGCATTTTTCCGTCCTTATTCCGGATATCCCATAAGCGGCCGAACCTTCGACAGTACTTCAAGGAAATACCGGACTTCGTCTTCCGTATTATAGAATGAAAGGCTCATCCTCGTGCTGGACATGACCCCGAGATGCTTATGAAGAGGCTGTGCGCAGTGATGCCCCGCTCTTACCGCGATCTTATGATCGCTCATAATGGCCGCCACATCGTGAGGATGCACACCCTCCACCTGAAAGGCCAGAATGCCGTGGTGTCCCGCGGCTTCATCCGCTCCCAGAATACGGATATGCGGGATCTTCCTCATGCCTTCAAAAGCAACGGCGGTAAGATCGCTCTCCCTTTGGGCGATCTCCTCCATCCCGTAGCGTCTAAGGAAGCGGATCGCTTCAAGTAGTCCCGCCGCCCCGCCGGCATTTACGGTTCCCGCTTCAAATTTATGCGGAACCTCCGCGTAGGTGATCTTTTCCTTCGTAACGGATTCGATCATCTCTCCCCCGTAGAGGAAAGGAGGCATCTTTTCAAGGAGCTCCTTCTTAGCGTACAGCGCGCCGATCCCCATGGGAGCATACATCTTATGTCCGGAAAAAGCGTAGAAGTCCGCATCAAGACTTCGGACATCCGTCTTAAGGTGCGGCACGGCCTGGGAGCCGTCCACCACGATGATCCCGCCTTTTTCATGGATAAGCTCCGACATGACACGAATGTCATTTTCCCGGCCGAGCACATTGGATACCTGCGTGATCGCAAGGATCTTCGTACGGCCGGAAAGCATCGCTGTCAGCTTTTCCGTATCAAAACTTCCATCCGGTTCACAGTCATACCAGAGAAGCTTCGCTCCCGCATTTTTCGCCGCCCGGATCCACGGGAGCATATTGCTGTGATGCTCGGCGCAGCTCACGATGACTTCATCGCCTTCTTCAAGTACGGATCCGGCATAACTGTAGGATACAAGGTTCAGACTCTCCGTCGCATTCCTCGTGAATACGATCTCCTCCGGAGAGGCAGCATTGATAAAGGAAGCCGTTTCCTTCCTTGCCTCTTCATATATCTCCGTGGCCTTAATACTCAGTTCATAAAGCCCCCGCATCGGATTCGCGTTCTGCTCCGTATAATAGGTATTTACCGCGTCAAGAACGCACTGCGGCTTCTGTACCGTGGCGCCGTTGTCAAGATAGGCAAGATCCGTATTGTTAAGCAGCGGAAACTCCGCCCGGATCGCTTTTTCGATGATGGTCATAGATAATCTCCGTTTTGAGGCTTTCCCTCTCTATACGACTCCGTTAAGGTATTCCGATATCCTCTCTCTGGTTTCTTCCTCCGGGATCAGATTTGCCACCGCGTCAAGCTTCGCCCTTGCGATCATCCGGAAGATCTCCTCCTCCGGGATCCCGCGGGAACGCATATAAAAGATGAGTTCCGAAGAAGGCTTTCCGATGGTCGCCCCGTGACTTCCTTCCACATCCTCCTCATCACACAGGATAAGCGGGATTGTCTGATTCCGTACCGTGTCATCAAGGAGCAGTACGTCCTCGATCTCGGAGCCGGAAGCCCCCGCACAGCCCCTGTGAAAATCGATGGTTCCCCGGAAAAGCTTTTCGGACCGTCCCTTTAAGACTCCGCCCGCGCTGATCCTGCTTTGGCTCTGCGTTCCGGTGTGGTCGGCCACATAGTTCATGTCCAGTTTCCGCTCACCGTCCAGAAGATAGGCAAGATCCGCCTCGAAAGAGCTGCCCTTTCCCTTAAGCTCCACGCGGGTTTCATAATAATTCCTCCCGCCCCCGAGGATCAGCTGGATCAGCCGGAAAGTACCGTTTTCTTCCACGCTGGTTTCAATCCCGTTGTAAAGAAGAGGTTCTTTTTTGGCGATCTGTACCTGAATCAGGGTAAGCTCCGATCCCTTCCCGACCCTGCAGTTCGTCTTCAGGATCAGTTCGGGGCCGTTCTTCATATCCCTTACCTCATCATCCCGGATTTCCCGGATGACTGTCTTTTTCTCACCGTCCGGCACCGTAACGGAGGTCTCTTTGAAGTTCCGGGAGGGATCGAATCCGATATCCACTTCCGCTTCGTTCATGCCGAGCCAGTTCCAGGTCTTTGCCGGCAGTTGGTTGATCTTCATCTATCCGATACTCCCTTTCATTTCAAGACTGATAAGATTATTCATCTCCACAGCGTATTCCAGTGGCAGCTCCTTGCTCACGTTGTCGGCAAATCCCCGTACGATCAGTGCCCTGGCATCCTCTTCGGAAAGTCCCCTGCTCATGAGATAGAATACCGTTTCATCGCTGATCTGTCCGATCCTTGCTTCGTGTCCCACATCGGCATCCGCCGTTCGAACATCCATGGCCGGGATCGTATCCGACCGGCTTTCGTTATCCACCATCAGCGATTCACAGGAAACGGCGGATCTGCTTCCCTTTGCCTTCGGCGTGATCACCACCGCGCTCCGGAAGGTGTTCACTCCCCCGCTTTTGCTGATGGACCGGGTGTTCACATAGGAATAGGTATCCGGCGCGTTGTGCACTATCTTCGTTCCGGTGTCGAGATCCTGTCCCGCCCCGGCGAAGGTCACCCCGGTAAACTCGCTCTTTGCCCCCCGTCCCTCCAGGACGCTCATGGGATAAAGGTAGGAAACGTGGGATCCGAAGGAGCCGGAGACCCATTCGATCTTCGCATTCTCCATAACCTTCGCCCGCTTCGTGTTGAGGTTATACATATTCCGGGACCAGTTTTCGATGGTGGAATAGCGAAGGGTGGAGTTTTTCCCGACGAAAAGTTCCACACAGCCCGCATGAAGGTTCGCCACGTTGTATTTCGGTGCCGAACAGCCTTCGATGAAATGCAGATAGGAATCCTCCTCCACGATGATCAGCGTATGCTCGAACTGGCCCGCGCCCTTGGCGTTCAGCCGGAAATACGACTGAAGAGGAATGCTTAAGTGTACCCCCTTCGGCACATAGACGAAGGAGCCGCCTGACCAGACCGCCCCGTGAAGAGCGGCAAATTTGTGATCGGAGGGAGGCACCAGCTTCATAAAGTGCTCCCGGATCATATCCGCGTATTCTCCTTTTAAAGCACTCTCGATATCCGTATAAACAACGCCCTGCTCCGCCACTTCCTGCCGGACATTATGATAGACCACTTCCGAATCGTACTGGGCTCCCACCCCGGCGAGTGATTTGCGCTCCGCCTCCGGAATTCCGAGCCGGTCAAAGGTATTCTTGATGTCATCCGGCACATCCTCCCAGCTGGTATGCATCCTCTCCGTATTCGGCCGCACATAGGTCACGATGTGATCCATGTCGAGGCCCTCTATGGAAGGCCCCCATTCGGGCACCGAAAGCTCATTGTAGATCTTCAGGGACTTAAGCCTGAAATCCCGCATCCAGTCCGGATCGTTCTTCTCCTCCGAGATCTTCAGAACGATCTCTTCGGTAAGTCCCTCACTTACTTTATAGGCATCACCGTCTTCATATCTGAAATCATAGAAGCTGCGGTTGATGTCCTCTACCTGTGTCTTTTCTTTCATTCCGCTCTTTTCCGCCTGTGTCCGGCCTTTGGCCTTATTCTTTAAAGCCTCGATTTCATTACGCAGTCTTCGTTCTTGCAGTCCGCGCAGTTCATAAACCGTTCGAAGCCCGCCTCATTGATCTCCCCGACGAGTTTTTCATCCCCGACTTCCACGATCCTGCCGTCCACGAGCACGTGCGTCCGATCCACCTTTAAGGACTCAAGGATCCTTGTGCTGTGGGTGATGATCATAAGCGCTCCCCCGACCTGCTTCTTATACTCCCGGATCCCTTTGGATACGATATGGACCGCATCCACGTCCAGTCCCGAGTCCGTCTCGTCGAGGATCGCAAGATCCGGTTTCAGCATAAGGAGCTGCAGGATCTCCGCCTTCTTCTTTTCTCCTCCGGAAAAGCCGACATTAAGATCCCTGTCCGCATAGGACGGATCCATCTGAAGCACTTCCATCGTGGCCGCCAGCTGTTTTTTGAAATCCCAGAGGCGGATCCTCTCGCCGGTCTTTAATTCCATTGCCGTCTTTATGAAATTCGCAAGTGAGATCCCCGGTACCTCCACCGGATTCTGGAATGACATGAACATTCCCATTTTCGCGATCTTATCCGTGCTCTCATGGGTAATGTCCACACCCTTGAAGAGGACGGTTCCTTCCGTTTTCTCGTATTCCGGATCCGAAATGATCGCGGAGCCGAGGGTCGATTTGCCCGCGCCGTTCGGTCCCATCACCACATGGACCTCGCCGGCATTTACCGTCAGGTTCACGCCCTTCAGGATCTCCTTATCCTCCACCTTCGCTTTCAGATCAGTGATCTTCAATAATTCCGCCATAGTTTTGTCCCTTCTACTTTCTTGTGACCCCGTCTTTGTAGATCGTGGTCCAGTCATTCTTCATACTGATGGGTACCCAGTCAAACTCCCTGCACATATCGTACATTTTATCCGCTTTTTCGGGATTTCCGTTTTCCCGGACCGTATCGTCACAGCAGAGCATAAAGGCGAGACTCTTTCTCGGGTTGTTGCTTGTCGTATACTCCGCCATGCTCGAATCTCCCGAACTGTTTCCGAAGGAAAGAACCGGCTGTACTCCGATCTCCTGCGCGATCACTGCCACCTTGTTCATCTTAAGGTTCTTGATGATGAAATCTCCCCCGAGGATCAGTTCATCATCCTCATCGAATACATAGTTCAGGCCGTCGGTGTCGCCCTGATCCTTCGCCACCACGGTCTCGTCCGAGCCGATGATCTGCGCTTCCGGGATATCAAGAGGCGAATCATAAAGGATCCCTCTCACAATGAAACGGTCCGTTCCGCTCACGACGAAGATCGTAAAGTCGTTTTCCTTCAGATAGTCGATGACCTGAAGCATGGGCTCATAGAATCCGTCCCCGCGGTTCATCCCGTTATAGCCCGGCATCGGAAGCTTTTTGAACTCCTGGATATAATCGTTAAACTCTCCGATCGTCATACCGGAAAAGGCGGAGGCAACGGCCCGTCCGTGATCCATTTCAAGTCCCTTCGCGGCTTCTCCGGTTTCGTTTAAGGTCACGATCTTTCCGGCCGTTTCCCTTTCAAAATCACTGGCCCTGTCCTTATAGTCAGGATCCTCCAGCACGCGGTAAACAAGAAGTGTATAATCAAAATAGTTCGGATCCGTCTCGCAAAAAAGCGTTCCGTCCAGATCAAAAACCGCGATCCTGTCCTCCGGAGCGATGTAATCCGGGCTCTTTTCGTCCGTGATCGTTTCCATATAGGAGATCAGGGCCTCTTTGGACGCGCTGCCGTCCGTCCAGAGTGACAGGGCTTTTTCCGGAGAAGGCATCCGCACCAGATAGGAAACGATAATGACCAGTGCCGCAAAGGCCAGGACCCCTGTCATCATCAGGATCCCTTTCCTGCTCGAGTAGACGTTTTCTTCCCTTATTTCCTCACTGCTCATTTCCCTTTGTTCCTCCGAAAATGCGTCAGCAGAATCGCAATAGAGCATTATATCACAGTTTGCACCATTCTTGCAAAAAAAAACGGCGGAAGCATTTTGCTCCGCCGCTTTTTCCGTTATTGAAATTTCCTTCCTTATTCGATCTCAAGCTTGTCCCAGGAATCTTCCGGTACGATCGAAATGTAAGTCTTCCCGGTATTCAGCAGGCGCTCGCTCCCGTCCTTGTTAAGGAAGGTGATCGGCGAGGTGTAGGTCGGATTGATCCACTGGATCGGAACCGCCTTGCCGCGGGTAAGATAATAGCCGTCCTTCGGGGTGCTGGTAAGGAAATTGTAGAGCATGTATCCGTTCTCATCCAGCTGGACATGATCGCAGCAAAGAACGATCGCGTTTTCAAATTCCGTCGCCTTATTGTCATCCTCGGCATCCACATGAAGCTTGTCGTAGCAGTAGAGATTGTACTTGCCCGACTCCTCATCATATTTCAGGGTAGAGGTCGTATGGGGGAAGGGCTGAACCACCTTTGTCGCGCTGATGGATCCGGATTCTCCCGAAAGATCCACTTCATCCTCCGCGAACTTCAGGCTCTGTCCCTCATAATACTGATTGTAGTTCCGGTCGAATCCGCCGTCTTCAAGCTGCTTGATAAGACCCGTATAATTCTTCCCCGTCTTCGGATTCTTATAATCCTCCCCCGTCACGTATTCCGTATAGGTGGAATCCTTTCCGTTGGGAACACGGGCAAAGGTCCCGCTTATATGCTCGAATTCCGGCATTGCAAGATAATCGTTGATGTAGAACGGACCGCCGTCATGAAGATAGATCGCGTTAAAGGCTCCGCCCGCAAGGAAGTTGGTGGGACGGATGCTTCGGATGCTTCCGAACTGCGTAATCTTCTCATAGTCCTTCACGATGCACATAAGCCTCGTGATCCGGCCGTTCGCCGTACTGTTCATCATCTCAAAAACGATATCCGCCTGATTCACTCCATAGTGATCCCAGGCAAGGGATTCGTTGTCCACCATGATCGCCACAGGGCGCTGGTCCTTCAGCTCCTCATCAATCCATTCGTTGGTAAGCTCACTGCGGTATTTTCCCTCCGGGGGTGCCTCGGTAGGCTCCGGCGTGGGAGGTGCCGGCTGTTCCGTGGGAAGTTCCACCGGGATCGGCTCCACCAGAGAAGTCAGATCCGGTACGTCCTCTTCTTTTTTCGAGCACCCGAACAGCATCACTGCCGCGAGTGCCATGGTTATCATTATTCCGATTCTTTTTTTCACTTTCTCCTCGACCTTTCCGTCTTCACTATATTTTGTGCTGTACGCAACTCACACATACTATATAGGAAATCGAAGGCTTTTGCAATATTCATTTTGTCCGCGGGTCCTCAGGGTCCCGGTTTCCGAAAGGCAGCTTCACGAGATTCAGTCTGAGAGCGTTCATACATACGGTAAAGCTCGAAAGACTCATAGCCGCCGCCCCGATCATCGGATTCATTCTGAGAGTAAAGAGGCCGGCCGCAAGCGGGATGCAGATCACATTATAGAAGAAGGCCCAGAAGAGATTTTCGTGGATGTTCCGGATCACAGCGCGGCTGAGAGAGATCGCGGAGGCGACATCCGACAGACGGGAGCGGATAAGGACCACATCCGCGCTGTCAATGGCTACATCGGTGCCCGCTCCGATCGCGACTCCCGCGTCGGCTCTCATAAGGGCCGGCGCGTCATTGATCCCGTCACCCACCATAATGGTTCCGCCTTCTTTGCGAAGGTTCCGGATCACTTCCTCTTTTCCGTCCGGAAGCACACCCGCTATGACCTCATCGACTCCGGCCTGCTCTCCAATGGCCCGGGCCGTTCTTTCGTTATCACCGCTCAGCATCACGACCTTCAGTCCGAGTTTCCTGATTTCCCGGACCGCCTCAGCGGAATCCTCTCTCAGCACATCCGCCACCGCGATCATTCCGAGAAGTTTTCCGTCCTTTTCAAAAAAGACGGGGGTTTTTCCCATGGAAGCAAAGCCTTCCGCGCTGTTTTTGATGCTCTCTCCGATCCCGGCGTATTCCCGGATATATGCCTCATTTCCGGCATGTGCGGCCTTCCCGTCAAGGAGGCCGTACAGTCCTTTTCCGGAAATGTTCTCAAAGGAAACCGCTTCCTTTTCCGCCACTTCCCGTTTTTCACACTCTCTGAGGATCGCCTTCGAGATCGGATGATCGCTCTTTTTTTCAAGTGAAAAGGCGGTCTCAAGCAGTTCCTCTTCCGTTGAAAGCGCAAGGATATCCGTAACGGAAGGTTCCCCCACCGTAAGGGTTCCGGTCTTGTCCAGTGCGATAATCCGGGCCCTGCCAATGGTTTCGAGGGCGGCCCCTGTCTTAAAGAGGATCCCGTGTTTTGCTCCGACTCCGTTTCCCACCATGATCGCCACCGGCGTTGCGAGCCCCAGGGCACAGGGGCAGGAGATCACGAGAACGCAGATCCCTCTTTCGAGAGCAAAGGCGATATCCGAACCGGAAAGGAGCCAGCCGCCGGTCACAAGGGCCGCGATCCCGATCACGGAGGGAACAAAGATCCCGGAAACCTTATCCGCGATCCTTGCGATGGGCGCTTTAGTCGCCGCGGCTTCCGATACCAGCCGGATGATCCCGGAAAGGGTGGTATCCTCCCCGACCCGGGTGGCCCGGCATTTCAGGAATCCGGTCTCGTTGATGGTGGCGGCACTTACGGTATCCCCTGCGCTCTTATCCACGGGGATCGATTCTCCGGTAAGGGCAGCCTCATTTACCGCTCCTTCTCCCTCAACGACGATCCCGTCCGCGGGTATGCTTCCCCCCGGCCGTACGACAAAGAGATCCCCTGCTTTCACCTCATCGATCTTTACCGTGACTTCTTCCCCGTCCTTCAGGATCACGGCGGTGGAAGGCCTCAGCTTCATAAGGCTTTTCAGAGCGTCCGTGGTCCTTCCCTTCGAAACCGCTTCCAGCAGTTTTCCGACGGTGATGAGCGCCGGGATCATGGCTGCGGATTCGAAATAGAGCTGATCATGGTACAGTTCGTGAACGGTCATATCCGCGGCTCCCTGCGCGGTCATCGTGCAGATCTTTATGAAAACGAAGGCGCTCCAGCCGAAGGAAACCCCGGAGCCCAGCGCCACCAGAGTGTCCATGTTCGGCCCCCCGCGAAAGAGGGATCCGAAACCGTTGATGAAGAATTTCCGGTTGATGAACATGACGATGGCCGAAAGGAGCATCTGGATCACGGAAAGCGCGATATGATTTCCGTCAAGGGATCCCGGAAGAGGCAGCCCGAGCATGGAATGCCCCATGGTAAGGTACATGAGCAGAAGAAGAAAGATCACGGAAAGTATGAGCCGTTTTCTTAAGACCGGCGTCTCCGTATCCTTCAGAAGATCGTCATCCCCTTCGCCGGCTTCCTCCCCCGCTTTGGGAGTCTTTTTCAGTTTTGCGCCGTAGCCTGCCTTTTTCACGGCGTTTATGATCTCTTTCGGTGCCGCGTCTCCTTCCACCCCCATTGAGTTCGTAAGAAGAGACACCGAGCATTCCGTTACTCCGGGAACCTTTGATACCGCTTTTTCCACACGCGCCTGACAGGCGGCACAGCTCATGCCGGTTACTTTGTATTGCTGCATTTTTATCATCTCCCTTTCTTCGGACCGGCAGTGTTCTTCTTGCGAAACTGCCCGTCTTCGTGTATATTGGGTGAATCGGAGGAACCGCCCAATGAATATCTCATATAAGATCGTCCTTGCATCCGGATCTCCGCGGAGAAAAGAAATCCTCGAAAAGCTGGGACTTGAATTTGACATCTGGCCATCCAAAAAGGAAGAAGCTCCCGTGAACACCGATCCCGCAAAGGTCTGCGAGGAGCTCGCCTCTCAGAAAGCCCTTGATGTGGCTTCCCAGATCCGTCAGTATGAAGCGGATCATCCGGACCTCACCTCGCCCCAGGATATCCTTGTGATCGGAGCGGATACCATCGTCTATGATCCCGCCGTGCTCCCGGGTCCTTCTTCCGAAGCGGCCGAATCCGCATCCCGCCCCGGGATCCTCGGAAAGCCCGCCGACGAAGAAGATGCCTTCCGTATGCTGCGGTCACTTTCCGGAAAAAGTCATCGGGTATACACCGGTGTATGCTTTGTTTTCCTTTCCGAAGACGGAAGAGCCGGCGAATACACCTTCCACGAAATGACGGAAGTGTCATTTTATCCGGTATCCGATGAAGAGATCAGGGAATACATTGCCTCCGGTGAGCCTATGGACAAGGCCGGTGCCTACGGGATCCAGGGCTCTTTCCTGAAGCATATCGAAAAGATCAGCGGCGATTACTATAATGTGATGGGGCTTCCCGCCGCAAGGATGTATCAGGAACTGAAATCTCTCCTTTAAACATTCCCGAGATAAACAAAGGAAAGATATCTTTCGGCGATCTCTTTCAGTCTTTTCATAAGCGCGATGTCCGTGGGACCGGGCTCTCTCATCCTGTAATTCGGGAAGTATCTTGTGATATGGAGCGGGATCTCTTCGGAAAGGTCCGCGATCCACTCTGCCTCCCTGTCCATATCCTCTTCGGAATCGTTCAGTCCCGGCACGATCAGGGAGGTAAGCTCTATATGACAGCCGGCGCGGTGCGCCTGTCCGATAAAGGAAAGAACGGTATCAAGATCTCCGCCGAGTCTTTCATAACCTTCCTTCGAAAAACACTTCAGATCGATATTCATGGCATTCGCAAACGGAAGCAGTTTTTCGAGGATCCCGGACTTCACGCATCCGTTCGTTACAAATACGTTCTTAAGCCCCGCTTTCCTTATGAGGACTGCGGTATCGTAAACGAATTCCCAGCCGATGAGGGGCTCGTTATAGGTATAGGCGATCCCCAGGTTTCCGGGCTCTTTTTTCGCAAGTTCCGAAGCAAGGCCTGCGAGTTCCTCCGGAGTCATATGCTCCGAAAACGGCTCGCAGCCTGCCGCATCCTTCTGTGAGATCTCATGATTCTGACAGAAGGGGCATTTCAGATTGCAGCCGAAGCTTCCGACGGAAAGAATCCTGCTGCCGGGAAAAAACCGGTAAAGCGGCTTCTTTTCGATCGGATCCAGCGCGATCCCGGTGATCACTCCGTAGTTCAGGGATATGTTTTTTCCATCTTTTGCCTGCCGCGCGCGGCAAAGGCCGGTCTGTCCTTCTAAAAGGGCGCAGGCATGGGGGCAGACTCCGCATGCGATCCGCCCGTCCTGCTCTTTCGCGTCCGGTCCTTTCACAGCCGGGCCTTCCGGCATCATTTCCCCTGACGACATTCTGTCGTCACTCATGACGGACCACCTCAAAACGTTTCAGGCTGACCTTTTCGCCTTCACGGATCCCTGCCTTTCTCTTCGCAATGGCGATCTGTTCCTCGATCGTATCGACCCCATCCAGATTCGGGAGCAGGAGCCCCCGCTTATAGCCGCTTTCCACGATGACCCCGTAGCGTTTTACATCAAGCTCCGAAGGAGAATCGACAGCCTCCGGTTCATCGAGCACATCCACGCTGATCTCAAGAGAGGGCAGTTCTTCTTCCGTGACGGGCGTGAATCGCGGATCTTTCGTAGAGGCCGAGATGGCATTCTGCAGGATCTCCTCCGCCAGATTGTCGCAGGTCGGACCGATGGTCCCGATGCAGCCCCTCAGCATTCCGCATTCATGGATCGACACGAACGCCCCTGCCCTCTTTTCGAGCATCTCCTCCGGTGCCTTCGCGATCAGAGCGTCCCTGAATTCCTCCGGGCGGCCGCCGCGTATGTAGGCGTTGACCGTCGATACGGCAAGTTCCACATACGGATCTGTCGCGTTTTTCTCTTTTGTCTCGGTTTTATCTATTTCATCGCCGGAAGCGGAAGGTTCCGGCTCGAAGATCCCGAAACCGTAGCCCACCCCGAAGGTTGCCTCGTGGGAGAGGATCTCGGGATGGATCTTTTCCTTATGAAACACGCCCGCCATGATCGTAAAGGAGCGATGGCCGCACTCTTCGGCCTCTCCAAGGAGATCCTCATCGAACTCCTTAAGCTCCGATAAAGCTCCTCTTCCCATCACTTCCATCAGTTTTTCATCATAGCGGGGACCGGCAGCCTTATATCCGTAGGGTCCGTCCTCCTTCTGGCAGTGGGACAGATCCCCGCTTGCCACAAAGACGATCTTCTTTTGCGGAAAGCATTCATCCGCCACGCTCCGGATCATCCGTCCGAAGCATTCATGGATCTCAAGGGAAAGTCCCGAAAGTCCGATCCTGACCAGTTTGTAATCACGGTATCTTCTGTTGATAAAATATAGAGGGACCATAGTCCCGTGATCGTTCAGAAGAGGATTTCTCCCCGCCCCGTCCGTCCCGGCGGGCATGCCGATCTTCATTGCGCGCTCCGAGAGCGCGTCCGTGAACTCTTCATCATAGGAAACGTCAAAGGATAGTTCCGGATGCCGGAAACGCGAAAGATCTCCGCGTTCCCCCTTTCCGGGTGAGATATGGAAATAGTCGGAATACATCACGGAATGGGGTGAAGTCAGAATGATCGTATCCGGCCGGATCTCTTCGATCTTTCTTGCGATACGGTCATAAGAATCCAGGGTGTCCCGTATCCTGTTTACTTCATCACCGCCGATCTCGGGGATTGCGATCGGCGGGTGGGGTACCATAACTCCGCATACGATCGGCATAAGTCCCTCCCTTTCTCATCCAAGAAGCTTTTCAAACTCCTCTGCAGGCATCGGCTTATAGAAATAATAGCCCTGAACGAAACGGCCGCCCTGTTCCCGGATGAAGTTCACCTGTTCCTCGGTCTCCACGCCTTCGGATATGGTCTCGAATTCCAGATTCTGCGAAAGCTGCATGATCGCGGAGATGACGGCACGGTTCTTTCTGTCCATTTCGCTCTTCATAAAGAAGCCTCCGTCGATCTTGATCACATCGACGGGCAGTGTTTTCATAAAGTTCAGCGTGGAATAGCCGGAGCCGAAATCATCCATGGAGATCACGAATCCCAGTTCCTTAAGCCTCTTGATCATCGTGATCATCCGCTCGGTATCCTCGAAGAAAATGCTCTCGGTGATCTCGAGTTCCACTTCCTTCGGCTCAAGTCCGTATTCCGCCACAAGGCCGCTGAAATAGTCGGGCAGTTCGTCATTTACAAGATGCAGTCTCGATACGTTGATGGAAATGAGCGGAACCTTCTTCCCCTCTTTTTTCCATTTGGAGATATAAGCGAATGTCTTTTCGTAAACGGTCTCATCAATCTTGACCACCAGCCCGTTCTTTTCGGCAAGGGGAATAAAGCTTCCCGGCTGAATGATGGTTCCGTCCTTATCCTGCATCCTCACCAGAGCTTCCGCGCCGATGATCGAATTGTCGATCACATTCACCTTCGGCTGAAAGTAGATCCGGAAGCCGTCATTTGAAAGCGCATGGCGGATCCGGTCGGTCATTTCATCCGTTTCCTTCTCATGCTGCTCGAATTCCGGTGAATATACATAATAACCGCCCGTCTTGTTAATGTCGTTCATTGCCACTCTTTTTGCCTTCATGGCTTTATCAAGGCAGCGGTTGAAATACTGTTCGTCCCTGGAGATTGCATAGGAGCCGCCGAATACCGTGATCTCGATCCTGGGGAATTTCTTCCGGTATCTCCGCGTAAGCAGACGGGAATAATCCTTCAGTTTTTCCCGGATCCGGTCCTGTCCCCTGCGCTTAAGGAGCAGTACGAAATCATCCCCTTTTATCCGGCAGAGAAACTCTCCTTCACCGACATCCTCCTGCAGAAGGGATCCGAGTGATTTCAGAACTTCATCACCGGTCACATAGCCGTATTCATCATTGATCTTCGCGAAACGGTCGATCCCCAGCGTCAGTACGGTATACTCATGTTCCGCCGCCACCACGGCTTTGGTCGCAAGGAGCATGAATTTGTCATAGGAGGTGACCTGTGTCAGGGAATCCTCGCCCTTTACGCGGTGAAGCAATTCCGTAACATCTGTTATGCTTATCAGGATATCCGTCTGGTAACCAGCCTCATCCATATGCGTCGCGGTATAGGTATACCAGCGGTCCTTTTCCTCATCATAGACTTCGATGGATTTGTCCTCGAAGCCCTGATTCAGCGGGCAGGTCGAGCATCGTTCCGAACGGCCGTACAGGCTTTCATAGCATTTTCTGCCGTATTCGATCGTTTTGAAGAAGCTTCTGCCGTATTTGCTCACATGCTTCACTTCAAAGGTATTTCGGTCGATCACGTAATAGACCGTTTTCTGGGCATCCATCACGCTTCTGTTCAGAAGAGATTCCGTTTCGAGACGGGCATGTGTCTGGCGGGAGATCAGATAGCTGCTGATCAGCCGGACGATGCTTTCCAGCGTGGTAAGCTCGTTATCCTTGAATTCATGGTCTTCAAACGCATCGAAGCAGAGCATGCAGGAGAGCTTCCTGTGATCCATGATCGGAAACAGTATCCCCGTTACCGGGACACAGGTCATGGTCACGATCTGGCGGAAGAAGTCCATCCCGTCTCCCCTTCCGGAATTCAGGATGAAATAATTTCCCTTCTTTTTTGTGGCTATATCGTTAAACTCGTCCCAGTGATCCACGATGGAGGTTTTCATGGTCTCCACATCGTTGCCGTCGTATCTCCGGCACCACTTGATCGTGGTATCGATGGTATGGGTCTCGAAATCCGCTCCAAGAAGAAAGGCCCGGTCCAGACCGTAATGAAGGCAGAGTTCTTCGAAGATCTTTTCAATGGCCTTTTCAAGATCCGGTTCTTTTGTCAGATTATCAAAGGTAAAGTCAAAGAGCTTTTTATTCAGTTTCCGGCTCTGTTCGCCGGTCCTTCTCGCATCCTCAAGGAACGCATTCCTCTTCCGGAAAGTGGTTCCCTGGAAAATATCCTTTACGATCTCATGGCTCGTCTCGATGATCCGGTTTCCGCCCTCTTCCTTGGCCTTGGTAAGGGCCAGATCCGCTTTCGTATAGAGTTCGTCAAAGCCGTAGCCGTCCTTCGGAAAATGGGAGATCCCGACGCTGACTGTTATATGACGGTCGTCCCGGATCGTCACATGCTCCCACAGACGTTCCATCATCTTCCCGACCAGATCCAGCGTTTTTTCAGGAGTGATTCCCTTGCAGAATATGATGAACTGGTCTCCGGCGATCCTTCCCACGATGTCTTTCGCCATAAAACTCGTGTAGATCATCCCGGAAACGGTCTGCATCACGACATCGCCGTACATTTTTCCGTAGGATTCGTTGAGTTCGTGAAAACGGTCGACATCGACCAGAATAATAGATGCGTTCTCGGCATTGGCGTCCAGTTCCGCCCTGATAAGATCAAACGCCCGGTCCTTTCCGTTAAGGCCGGTCAGAAGATCCTGTTCGGTCTTTCTGCCCTGATTATCCTTTAAGGTCTTCTCGGCCGTGATCTCATAGCGGCGGCCGAATACCTTCGTGACCTTTCCGGTTTCCTCATCGGACACGGCATTTCCCATGTACCGGTACCAGGAATAATTATACTTTTCGGAGACCATCCTGAATTCCGAAAAGACAAAATCCTTCCCCGCATCCAGTTCCGCGCAGAAGACATCAAAAACATGCACATCCTCTTCATTGATCAGCTGTGCTTCCTTTACCGCGGAATTGTAGTGCTCAAAAACGACCGTATTGGTCTCCATGGTATCCGATATGAAGTTTACAGTCATGGTGCGGCTGGAAATGTCATATTCCCAGATCGCGGAATCCTGCGCAGACTGAAGAAAAGCATCCCGCATCTTAATGATCGAGAGCTCTTCCCCCAGATTATCGGTCAGGAACAGAGCATCCTGGTTACCTTCACCCATTTACCATACTCCATCTTACGTCCGATAGGATACGAACGTGATATGAGTGTACCACATAAGAGGGGAAAAGTCCATCTTTATCCCTTCCTCAGCCCTTGTTCAGAATAAGCGCGATAAGCGCCGTGATCCCGTAGATCACGGGCTGATGGATCATATAGACAAAAAGCGAATGCCGTCCCGGGAAAGAAAGCGGACGAATCTCCCGCATAAAAAGGCTTTTCTCCGAAAGAGACTCCTTTTTGTCCGCAAATACCGCCTTATGCAGGAAGTAGCCGGTAAGATAAAGGAAAAACCAGGGAATAAAAGAAAAATAGTCGCTGGAATAGAATCCCCGGAAAGGAAATCCGAGGAAAGCCGTCAGGTAATTCCGGTAGAGACTCTCCGGAAGCTTTATGAATTCAAGTCCCTCAAATCCGAGGGCGCCTCTGTTCACGTTTCTTGTAAGGAAAAAGAGCAAAAAGGAGATGATAAGGCCCGCCGATGCCTTAACCCTTTTTCCGGATAAGGAGGACTCTGCGGATCTTTGAGATACCGCACCCTTAAGGGATACTGCACCGGCAAGAACAAGAGTGCTGCTTCCCAGCATCCAGAGCACCCCGAAAAGATCGAGTGCATCCGGTATCACGAAATACGTCACCGCCGTTATCAGGATCCCTCCGCCGAGTTCAAGAAGCCCGCGTCTTACCGGATGGTGTCCGAAGGAGAAACAGAAGCCCGAAAGCAGAATAAATGTCCAGCAGATGCTCTGCTGCCAGAGATAAGCCCCGGGCCCGTAGAGAAAGTCCTCCGTGACCCCGAGGCCGAGATAGCAAAGGTCCCAGCAGGTATGGAAGAGGATCATGCTGAGGAGCGTGATCCCCCGGATCGTATCGAAAAGCCCGTAACGTTTCATTGTCTGTCCGCTTTCTTTGACATTCACAGCAATAAAAAGTATACTATATCCGTTATGGAAAGAAAAACGCTTTTTGAAAGGATCCACGGACTGCTTTCCATGAAGGTTGTCCCGATCATAGCAGCTCTTTTATGCGCGGGCGGCGTTTTTTTTTGTTACTATGAACGCCATGTTCTGAAGGCACCCTTCCGGACCGTCTACCGGATCAGCCTCGTTTATCTGGTATTGTCCCTGATTACTTTCCTTTTCGGTTCGATGAACCGGAAATCGGAGCTGAAGCCGCTGATCGTCGAAACGCTTCCCGGTTACTTCTTTTTTGCGGCCTTCGTCCTGATCACAATGGTCCTTCGCGGTTAAATAACACTAATTATTTTATGGAAGAATTCGAAAACAACCTGCCTGAAGAAAATGAAGAAGAATCCCTGAAGCCCTCAGGCCTTGAGGGATACCGGGAATTCTTAAGCTATGTCGTGATCTTTCTTGCCACTTTTCTTCTTGCTTATACGATCTTCGGAATGTCCTATATCCCGAGCAGTTCCATGTATCCGACGCTGGAAGTCGGGCATCGCTATCCTTACCTGAAGCTGAGCTACTTTTTCCATGATCCGGAAAGACACGATATCATTATCTATGACAAGGAGGGTGTCGCTTACTGCAAGCGGATCATCGGTCTGCCGGGTGATCATATCCTCTTTACCGACAGTGCCGTCCTCATAAACGGCGAACTCCTGGATACTGAATACGCGAGCGGTCATACCTATGCCTATATGAACGACGAGTATGTCGTTCCCGAAGGCGAGTATTTCGTTATGGGGGATAACCGCGAAAACAGCAATGATTCCAGATACTGGGAATATCCTTATGTCCGCCGTAAGCAGATCCTCGGACATGTCCTCAAAAAATAAAGCCTAAAGCCGGATACTAATCTCGCCGGAAGAAAGAGTCTCCGTCCTCCCGTCCTCATAGCGGACCACGAGGCGGCATTCTTCATCCACGGACAGGACTTTTGCGCATCTTCCTGTGAGTTTTTCCGTATCCGATCCCTTTCCGTCCTGCTGGAGTACCGTAACGGTCCTTCCGACCACAAGGCTTCTTTCCCGGTATTCCGTCACATACGCCGTCGGGTCTTCCGCCCGGTATAAGTCGAAAAAGCGGTTAAGGAATGCGGCCGCAAGATCGCATCTTTGATCGGCCGGGGAAAATCTTCCCCCGTCCGCGGTCTTTCGTTCCGTAAATACGCTTCCGGCACGGTTTTGAATCTCCTCCGGAAAGCCTTCTTCCGGCGGATAAACGTTAAAACCGATCCCAAGTACCGCGTATCCGATCTTCCTGGTATCGGTATCAAAAGAGGCTTCCGTCAGGATTCCGGCGGTCTTTTTTCCTCTGACATAGATGTCATTTACCCATTTGATCAGCGCCTTTTCTCCCGAGACCTCCTCGACGGCCCTGCAGGCCGCTGTCGCCATGGTGGTGATCATCTCCGGCCGTCCGGACAAAAAGCCCCCGGGCCGAAGGAGCACACTCATATAGATTCCCGTATTCCGGGGAGAAAAAAAGCGACGGCCGACTCTGCCTTTTCCGGCAGTCTGACCGCCCGCGATGAGCGTATATCCTTCCTTTTCACCTCTTTTTGCGGCTTCCTTCACAAGATCGTTCGTGGATCCTTCCACCGTATCAAAAACAAGAAGCTTCGCAGAAGAGGCCTTTTCGTCAAGCAGCTTTTCGATCCGTTCCTTCGTAAGCCTGTCCGGATCTTTCTTGATCTCCTGCTGTCTACTCCCGGTAGTCATCCTGTTCTCAGATCCTCGACAGGATGATATCCACCATCTCACCGACGTTCTTCATCGAGACCACTTCGCCCATCGTAAACTTCATCCCGAAGCGGTTTTCGATGGCCGCTATGAGGTTGATGTGCTCGAGACTGTCCCAGTCCTCGATGTCATCCGCGGTGGTTTCGTCCGTCACGGTTATGCTCTCATCATCGAAGTTGTCCCGGAAGATCCCGTTTACTTTTTCAAAGGCTTCTTCTCTTGTCATCTTTTTTCTCCTTCCCGGACCTTCCTTAAGTCACCTGTCTGCCGTTTCGATCACGGTGTTCTTTTTTTCGTAAGGCTTCGTAAGGTCGAAGGTCCATTCCGTATTTCCCTTGTCGTCTCCGGAGATTTTCTCAAATCCCATTATCGCGTAAAAATCGCGCACCATCCCGTTCTTCGGCGTCGGATAATAATAACCGCGGATCTCCCGTATGCCGCGCTTTAAGCACTCCGAAGCAAGCGCATCCATCATCGCGAATTCCATATCCCGCTTCAGCACTCTGCAGCTCATGAGCCAGAGTTCGATTTTCAGGATTCCCCCGGAAAAGTGCCCGATCACGACGCTTACCACGCCGTTATCCCCGAAACGGTCCTCCAGTTTCCCGTAAAGTGTAACACGCTCCGGATCCTTTGCCGCTTCCTCGATTTCTGCCTGGGTATATCGCTTCGTGGTCAGATTGAACTGATTCGATTTGTTCGTAAGCTGCGCGATCCTTGCCATATAGAGAGGCTCAAAGGCGCCGATCACGGCTTTCATCTTAAGGGAGACAAGGTATTCCCGGTAATCCGAAAAGCTTTCCTCGAAAGCTCTTCTTTTCGCGTTTTCCGCGTACATTTCCGAGCGCTTTAAGTCATCCCCCGAAAGAGCCGTCACTTCGAAAAAGCCGGAACGGTCAATTACCCGGATATAGTCCTGGATCCCGCCGATCTCCGGAGCCCGGACTCCTTTTATCTGCTCCCGAACAATATGCCGCTCCGCGGGATTGTCATCGATAAAGACGAGGCTCTCGGGAAGAAGGTTCAGCTCCCTGGCGATCTTCCGGAAGTTTTGATCCTTCGGCTCCCAGTTCGCCATGATCTCGATGAAGTCCTCTTCCTTCAGCGTGCTGTCCGGGTGCCTGAGGCCTGCAAGGGCATTCTCCGGATCGTTCTTGGAATCGATGTTCAGAAGGATTCCGAGAGTTTTCAGCTGTTTAAGATATTCCTGAAACTCACTGTAAGCCTGTCCCGTGGATTCCTCCGGTCCGAGTTCGATGTTTTCGACCCCGTCATCTCCGATCACGCCGCCCCAGAGGGTATTGTCAAGATCGAGTACCAGCCCCTTTTTGTTCTTCCCGAAAAGGGATTTTATGATATTTGCCACATTCTGCGCAAGATACGGGATCGCGGGCAGCGAGAGCGCGTACTTGTACATATGATAATAAAACGGATCCGCCCAGTCCTTCAGACCGAAGTCCGCAGAGAGATAGTTGATATCGCAGATGTGAAAGTTCTCATGATCCCTCGCGTAGGAAAAAAACTTCCGGTTAAGCTCCGACAGAAAATGAACCCGTCCGCGGGGATCCACGGCATCCCTGTTTCCGAGTAGCCTGAAATACGGCATCTCAAAATCGTTCTGGATCACCGGGCAGCGATAGACCTCGAAGATCCGGTCCCACATCTTCCGGAATTTTTCATACTCCGTAAGAAGCAGGTTCTCCACCGCCTTTTCGTCATCCCCCGGTGCCGGATATGCCGTGATGTTCCGGTTTGTCGTATGAATGTAGACAACATCCGGACCGAATTCTTCAAGCTCCGGATTCGGGAACATCGCGTCCTCATAATACCGGTTGTATTCCGATTCGTAAAAAGCCGGCCGGATTCCCTGATCCAGCAGGAAAAGCTCCAGGATCAGCCGGATGTCATTCGTGGTAGAGCCTCCGAGGATCGCGATCTTTTTGTCGATGAAAGGGCCGCCCACCTCAAGCAGCTCCCGGCGGATCTTCTTTTTCTTTTCCAGTATATAATTCGGATCGAAGGGATATTCAAGGCATTTCATACACGCTACCCATGTTTTCTTTCCGGAGAAGGTTCTCCGGAATCAGATAAGATCCATCAGCGAACGGATGCTGAGCTTCCTGCTAACGTTCGCCGCGATGATCGTAAATGTTTTCGCTTTGCTCCCCGCCATTGTCCTTCCGTTTTCGGGGTTCCTTAAGCCCTTTACGATGAGCATCGCTTTTCCTTTTCCGGTATTGTTCAGATAGCAGAGTTCGTAATCCTTTCCCTCTGTCAGTCTCTCGTATTTTTTTCCGTCGAATTTGTATTCCACGACCACGGTACCGCCGATATCCGGATCATCGGTCTTTCGCGGTTCCCCGTTATAGGAGACACTCTTTAATGTCTTATTGTTCTTTCTGGAAGGATCATAGCCTTTCGCATAGATCGTTATTCTTGCCTTGCCAAGGTCCAGAACCCCGTTGTTCTTATCTTCTCTGATCACACGGTATTCCGACAGGATCGTTCCTGTGTAGTTGCCCCTGCCCGTGATGGTGACATAGACCACTGCTTCCTTTTGGCCTTCTTCGAGCTTAAGCTTATTCTTCGAAGTGATCCTGTCCGTACGTGCGGAATCCTTGTAGCAGGCCACCTGATAGCCCTTCTGAGGGATCGTTATTCCATTCATCGTAAGAACGCAGGACGGGGTGTACGTCTTTGCCTTTCCGGAATAGATCATGTCCGGAATGTATACGATCACATTGTCCGCCGGCTCGTTACCTGTTCCTTCGAGGCTTACCGGAGCGATCCGGAAGAAATACTTCTTCTCAACGGCCTTTCCCTTTTTCGGCTTGGGATCCTTGATTGCCGGAGTGCCTTTGTAATTTCCGATGAAACTGATGGCATAGGAGGCAGTGCCGTTTACGGAGGCCGCCTTGTTTCCCGTATAGGATACTTTGTAGTCTGTCCCTTCAACAAGCAGGTGAGGCTCTGCCTCAGCGGTCGCGCGGTAGTTGACGGTCAGCTTCCCGCTCAGTGTTGCCCCGCCGTTTTTATAAGGTATCGGAGTCTCCCTGATCTCCTCCGCGTTTCCGACCTCGATGATCCCGTTGTTACTCTGCTCCTTCACCGCCCGGGGGCTTACGGTCAGGCTTACGGATGCCGTTCCCGTATACAGGCCTTTTCCGATGATGTCGATGGTCTTTTTGCCCGCATTCAGAACATCCTCCGGGAAAATGAGATCATAGCACTCTTCCGGATCAAGGGCTTCCTGTGCCTTGCCCTTTCTGGGTTTGGAAGCATATACGGAAATCCTTGCGCGGATCGCATCCTTCATTGCTTCCTCTGTAGTATCCGGATCGTAGACAAGAGGTGTTTTCGTATCCGCAGCGGCATAGACGGGTTTTATCAGATCCTTCGCCTCCACGGTAACGGGAAGCTCCAGAGTGCCTTCGAAATTGCCCTTTCCCTTCACGGTGAGCGTCCCGCTTTCTTTATACTTTTTATTCGCATTCTGTACCGAATAGTCTTTGACCGTAAGCTTCCGGTTCCCGAAAAAGAGCGTGGGAGAAGCCTTGCTGTTTTCGCTGATGCGGATGCTTCCCGCCAGGATCCCTTCACTGTCAAGTGCCCGGGGCAGGATCCGGAATTTCAGGATTCTCATACCGGACAGTCCGCTCTTTCCGCTGATGATGGCTCTTCCGCCTTCCGTCAGCCTCTTTTTGCTGTCCCTTGAGACATTCAGATTCCCGGAGTAACGGATGCTGTAATCCACACCTTCCTTAAGGATCTTTCCGCCGGCACCGGTCACGGTCACTTCGGGCTTTATTTCCGATCCGGTGTAGGTTATCTCATAAATACCGCTTTCTTCGTCGTAGAAAAGACCCTCCGACGGATCCGCGGCACCCGTCCTGAAATAGGCCGTGAATTCATCAAGCGCGTCCTTTTCGGCTTCCCATTTCGCGTAGAGCGTGAAGCTCTTTGCCACGGGACGGCTGAAATCATATTTGTTCAGACAGTCTTCTTCGGTATACCAGCCCCGGAATACCATGCCCTCCGAGGAAAGGTCCTCCGGCTCCTTCACCATCCTTCCCTTCTCAAGGATCTGAGGTACGGGCAGGTCTCCGTACTTGCTGTTGAAATCCACCGTATATACCTGGTCATGGCCTTCGCCGATCATCAGCGTCAGCGTATAATCCTCATAATCCGTCGCATTGATCACACTGACGGAAACGGTGAGTCTTAGCGGATCCGTAATTCCGTCTGCCGTCTTCCACCCGATCGAAGGAGAAGGCTCCGTTGTAAGTTCGATCCCGTTATCAAGGAGTTCTGCTCCGTCAAGGATCCTGTATGTTCCGAAGGATGCGCCGTCCGGTACATATTCCGAAAGATCGATGCTTACTGTATCCGGCGCAAGTTCTTTGAAAAGAAGGGTCGTTGACTGCTTCTTCGCCTTTGAGATATTGACGGTCACGTTTTCCGGCTGACCGTCCAGCATGTATTTGGCAGCGTCCTTTCCGGCAAGCTTCACGCCCGTCACGGTGACCGGCCTGTTTTCTCCCGCGTGATCATCCTCCATGACCCCGGAAACTTCGGAAAGATCCACGCTCACTTCATCATCTTTATCGATCCCCGTGATCTTCGGATCCGTAAGCTCCACCGAAGTATCGCCCTTCCGGTATCCGCGGTCCACCGCCTTAAGGGTTACGGTTGCCTTTTCATGCTTTCTTAAGATCTCTACTTCTTTGGCTTTGGTGGTTCCGTCGCTTTCGGCATAGCAGTAGTGCGCTCCAAAGTCACGAACAACGGTCTTCGGATTCTCCGGAGTCGCTACATAGGTTTCGTCAAGGATCGGCTGTTTGTCGCTTAACGAGCTCCACTCCATTGCGGCGGAGCTTCCCTTCGCAATGACATCTCCACGAATGGTCAGTCTTCCTGCCACACCACCGGAGATCCCGATCTCGATAATGCTGCTTTTATCTTCCGCGTCCCCGCTTCCCGCGGTTCCGTTAAGTACGGCTTTTTTTTCTACCGTAATATTATTTTCCACCAGAACTCCATAGCAAAGCCGGTTGTTCGCATCCGTAACTTTTCCGCCGGTCCCGGTAAGGGACCCGGAATTAAGGATGAGATCTTTTCCCACGACAACACCCAGACTGCTGTGGGTGCTTTCGCTTCCGGAAGCGGTCACCTCCGCGTTCTCAACGGTAAGATCCCGAAATACCCGGATCCCCACGGATTTATAATCATTTATATTGGTGCCACTGTATTTCGAACCGGTGGAGGTCACCTTAAGACTCCCCGGATTCTTCGGATCGTTTCCGCTGATTGTAAAAAATCCGTTACAGAATATCCCGTCGCCGCCCGCGCCGTTATTGTCATCTGCCGCATAGACCGTGAGGCTCCCCGGAATGCCCGTTTCATCTCCCGGATATAAGTCCGGATATGCTTCCTTCTTATGCGCATTCCGGATCGTCAGATTTCCGTAGCATACGATGCCATGGGATTCCTTGTTATAATGCCCTTTTACCCCGAGCTTGCAGTCTCCCGCCACGTTGATGATCAGGTCTCCCTCGCAGTGGATGCAGGAATTATAACTCTCTGATATGATCACACCGTCATAGAGGGTAAGTACCCCGGTCTCAGGATTGAATCTGGCAAGAGGGACCCCCGCTTCGATAAGGAGATTGTTTGTCATCATATCGGTATCCCCGACATAAAGTGAGGAAACCGGCTGGGAAGGATCCTCTTCCCCTGCCTGCGGATCCTCTTCAGGACCGGTCTCTTCCGTGATGGCGGAGATTTCTTCCTCATAGGCATCCTCCGCATCTTCCCGGCCGGATTCTTCGGTCAGGAATCCTTCCTCTTCGGCCGGATCTTCCGCATCGATATCCTTCGCATCAATGTCTTCTTCGTCAATCGCCTTCGCGCCCGTATCCGTCTCATCCCCGGATATCTTTTCGATATGATCTTCCGGAACCGTTTCATCTATGCCGATCCATCCCGATTCCGTATCGGATATTCCGGAAAGTCCCGGCCTTTCCTCCGCAAGCGCTCCCGTCGGAAGTGCCGTTACCGCAAGGGCCGCCGCCAGAAGGACCGCTGTCAGGTTTTTTCTTTTCCAATGGAATCTTCGCATGATCTTCTGCCTCCGAAACTAAATAGTACCATACCGGGCCGCCGTTTTCAACGCGGACTGGCGCAAAAAGGGGCTTCCGGAAAGGCCCTGCCAAAAAGGGCCTTCGTCAAAGATCATTTGAAAAGAGAGCTGTAGCCGGTAAGCCAGCAAATCAGGGCAAGGATCCCCAAATGCACCGGATAGAAAGCATAGAAGAGATATTTCAGTTCAAGTCCGCGTTTTCCGTTATATTTTCTGACCAGCGGGATCGTAAGATATGCCGTGAACTCGAAGATACTGCTGAAGAGGCAGAGCGACGTGCAACCGATCGCCATCTGTGCGGAACGGTTCTTCCGGAAATCGTACATAAGAACGATTGTCAGCACACCTGCCGCCGAGTAGTCCGTCCGAAGAAGGAGCGCGACAGCCATCCCGGCGATCGCGACCAGGCTCTCGACGAAAATACGGAACCCTTTGCTCCTTTTTCTTAATGCGATCTTTACCGCCTCGATGCCCCAGAGGGTTAAAAGTCCGATGAGAAGCGTCCAGTAGACACTCTGATATTTCCAGCTTATCCATTTGTCGGAAATGGCAAGATCAAAAGGAATCTCGGAAATCAGGGCAAAGAGAAACAGCCGTCCCGAATACCGCAGAAGATGATGGGTATAATAAAAGCCTTCGACAAGAAGAAAGCAGAAGATCGGAAAAGCGATCCGTCCGATAAGCCGCATCGCAAAATAAAGGATCTGAAGAGATCCCAGAGATCCGTCCCCGATATGTGAAAAGGAAAGATCGACCCCTTTATCATCAAGATACCGTTCAAGGATCGTAGCTGCCGTATGATCAATCAGCATGGTGATCTCCGCGATGATCTTCAGGGTACTTCCCGAGAGCCCGGAGCTTTTTTCCTTTTCCTTCAGATTCACTTCTTCCGTATGTTCGATCATTCAGCCTTAACCCTTGTAAAGTATATCATAAAGAATATATAATATGTCGAAGAAAAATAAGGAGCGGAGAATCCGGTCATGAGAAAGCTGAATGATGAAACCTTAAATGCCCTTCGGGAAATGATGATCGAAATCACCTACCGGAATGAATTCAACAGCTATATGGGCATTGAGGTGGTGGAACTGAATGAGAATTACGGAAAGATGAAAGTCCCTTTTTCCTCCCGGATCACGAATCCCTACGGAACGATCCACGGAGGCGTACTTTCCGCCTTAGCGGATACGACCGCCGGCACAACGGCCTGTATGAACGGGCACTTTGTGACGACGGTCTCATCATCCCTGAATTATCTTCTTCCTGCCGCAAATACGGAATACATCTACTGTGAGGCAATGAAGCTGAAGACCGGAAAGCATATTCTTGTCTATGACGTCCGGATCACCGATGATCATGGCAGTCTGCTTGACAGCGGTGAATACAGCTTCTTCGCATCCGGAAAAAAGGTCCTTGAGGACAGGATCTGAGTCCTCCGAAAGTCCTTATTCGAAGTAAAGCTCCGGCAGCGTGATCGTTGCGGATTCCGTCCGGTCTTCACTGGAGCGGCCGGCACAGATCCTGTATTCTCCTGCGCTCAGGGCAAAGCGTTTTTTCTCCGTATCATAGAAGGAAAGCTCTCTCGGATCGATCCGGAATGTCAGTTCCCTGCTCTCTTTTGGTTTCACATCCTTTACCCTTTCAAACGCGATCAGCTGACTGAGCGGTTTTTTTATCCCGCCACGGGGCGCGATCCCGTAAATCTGAACCACTTCATCGCCTGCGCATTCTCCCGTATTCCGAATACTCATCTCAAGAAGGATCCCCTCCCCTTCCGTATAGGATACTTTGGGAGTATCATACTCAAATTCCGTATAGGTAAGTCCGTATCCGAAGGGATAAAGCGGCTTCTTTTCGCTGTAACGGTAGGTCCTTCCGCCTCCGATAATGTCATAATCGTCGATGGACGGAAGATCCTTTTCCGATTCCGGCCAGGTCTGGGTAAGCCTTCCCGCAGGAGCGTTCTTTCCGAAGAGGGTTTCCGCGACCGCCGTTCCAAGGTCCTGTGACCCGCTGGCGAAGCAAAGAACGGCATTCACCTTATCGAGGACAGGCCCGAGAGCGTAGGGATAGTTAGCGGTAAGGAGAAGCACAACTTTGCATCGCCCGTCCTTCACATCGGGGATCACGCTGATCTTTTCGATAAGCTCCGACTGTTTTTCCGGAAGGGAAAGTCTCGTTCTGTCCGTTCCTTCTCTTGCTTTGACAAGCGGCTGATTTCCCAGGGAAATGAATATGGCTTTCTTCCCTGCGGCAGCTTTGGATACGGCTTCGCTTCCGCTGATAACGGTTTCGATCCGGAAACGGGCATCCTCCGGGATCTCAAGATCGATCTTCTGATTCTTCGCCCGCTCCAGCTCTCCTTCCGCGGCATTCGTTTTTTCACCGGTCTCTTCCGAGGCAAGGCTTTTTAGCCCGTCTTCTTTATCAAAAACCAGTCTCCGCTTTTTCCAGTCTCTGAGGGATACCGCATCGTTTCCGATATCATCGACGGCAAAGACCGTAGTCGGAAACCACTCAAAGCTTGAATCATGATCGGCTTTTACTTCGCCCGCGTTTATGGGAGAAGAAAGATATTTCCCCGTTTCGGCATCCCGGAGGCAAAGGCATCCCTCCCCCCAGTCCTCCACAAAGAACTCTCCGATCAGCGTATTATCCTCATCCGCTTTGAAAAGACGGATACGGTCAAGGCCTTCTTCAAATTCGATCTCTCCTTTGAGGAGTTTTTTCAGTCCGTCCCGGATGGTGGTACGGTACATGGGTTCTCCGCAGTACCAGTCCTGATCCCAGCGGTCTCCCATGGGCCCCGCAAGAAGAATATCCTTCGGATCCGTTTCCGGAGAAAGGGGAAGTGTTCCGTCATTTTCAAGAAGCACCATCGACTCCCGGGTCAGATCAAGGCATGCCTTTTTGGCTTTCGCGGACCCGATCGTCTCTCCCTTCACATCCGCATAGGGATTGTCCGTCTGTTTATCATATACCCCCAGTTTCAGCCTTGTTCTCATGGTATTCCGGATCGCGCAGTCAAGATCCTCTTCCGTGATCAGTCCCTTCTCAAGAGCCCCCTTCACGGCTTCCTTTACCATCGCGGGATCATCCGGCATCGAATCCACCCCGGCCTTCAGGGAATCCGCGACATTGACGGAATCATCGTCGGAATAATGATGTTCGATCCGAAGAAGGGTCAGGGCATGCCCGTCGCTTACCGCGTGCACGATCCCGTACTTCTCCTTCAGGACCGTTTTTACCTCATCATTCAGCATTCCGGGTACGCCGTTGATCTTGTTGTAGGCCGTCATCACGCCTTCCGCCTGCCCCTTGAGGATCACCCTGCGGAAAACCTCCAGATAGAGTTCCTTTTTGTTCCTTTCATCGAAGGCGGAATCTTTATGGGCCCTTCCGTCTTCCGTATTATTCGCATAAAAATGCTTCAGCGTGGAAGCGATCCTTAAATGATGCTTCGGGTCCTCTCCCTGCATTCCGCGAACATAGGACCCGGCCAGTTCTCCCGTAAGGAGAGGATCCTCGCTGTACCCTTCCTCATTCCGGCCCCATCTGGGATCCCGGAGAAGGTCCACGGTGGGTGCCCAGCGTGAAAGTCCCTGATTTCCGTTTTCCGAAGCAATAAGGCGCGCTTCGACCCCCGTAACCTCGCCGGCGGCATAGAGCGCTTCCCGGTCCCAGCTTGCGCACATTCCCACCGGCTGCGGAAAGGAAGTGGTCTTAACGGGCTCTTTCGTCGCATGCGGCCCTTCATCATTTCTCTGCTGTACTCCGTGCGCCGCTTCGCCGCCAAGGTCGACACCTTTCAGCCCGAGCCGGTCGATGTCCGGCATATGGCTCGCTATCAGAGAGCACTTTTCCTCCGCGGTCAGTGCCTCAAGCAATGCGTCAATTCGCTTATCAACAGAAACATTACTGTCAAAAAACCGTTCGATTCCCATAACACTCTCCTTCCCCGGATTACGGCAGATACTTGCCGGATGCCAGATACAGCGCATACCAGTCGTGATGTGAGAGTTCAACATCCGCCGCCGCGCAGATCTCTTTAATATGTTCCGGATTCATGCTTCCGATGATCGCCTGCATCTTCGCGGGATGCCTCAGGATCCACGCAATGGCGATAGCCGCTTTGCTGACATTTTCACGCTCCGCCAGTTCCCCGAGTACCCTGTTGAGCTCCGGATAATCCGGATTGTCTATGAAGGTTCCGCCGAACATCCCCACCTGCAGAGGCGACCACGCCTGTATCGTGATGTCATTCAGCCTGCAGTAGTCAAGCGCGTTTCCGTCACGGTTGATTGAAAACTCCGTAGTTTTATTGTTCATATAAAGTGCCTGGTCGATGAGCTGTGACTGGTCCAGCGAAAGCTGCACCTGATTGATCACAAGGGGCTGTCTCACATACTTTTTAAGAAGTTCTATCTGCATCGGAACCAGATTGCTCACTCCGAAACACCTTACTTTTCCGCTCTTTTCAAGTACATCAAAGGCCTCCGCCACCTCTTCCGGATCGTAAAGCACATCCGGCCTGTGAAGAAGCAGGGTGTCCAGATATTCGATGTTCAGTCTGCGAAGGGAGTCATCCACACTGGACAGAATGTTTTCTTTTGTCCAGTCAAATTCATTGCGGTCAAAGCACAGACCGCACTTGCTCTGGATCACGATGTCTTCCCTTTTCAGCCCCGTCAGCGGAAAGCCCTCCGCGAACCGGGTCTCCGCCGCTCCGTTTTCCCCGTAGCATGTGGCGTGATCAAAAAAATTCACCCCTTCATCATAGGCAGTCCGGATCACTTTCGCCGCTTCTTCTTTTGTCAGAGCCGGCATCCTCATGCAGCCCTGAATAATGGCCGAAACATTCTGCGGTCCGTTCATGATATTGATCTTTTTCATAGTGCATAACCTCCTTATAATACAGTATACTATGATATCCTACCTTCTGAAATCCGATTTTGCTCCTTATTATCCGACTTTATGCTTATCAGATCTTGATAAGACCGGGTAATCCGTTATACTGGTATCAAAAAAACAGCCCTACGACTCTACAGCGCAGAGTTCAACAGAAAATATGCGGAACCGGCAGACGCCTGTTTTCAGACACAAAAAAACCTCTAACCGAAAAGTCAGAGGTTTTTTGTGTGCCCAGAGCCGGAATCGAACCAGCGACACGAGGATTTTCAGTCCTCTGCTCTACCAACTGAGCTATCTGGGCAAGGGGTGTTGTTCTGGGGAAGGGGTTAGAAAATGGAGTAATGGAAATCGGATGCTTGCAGCCGTATTTACATTATGACATTTTCTGGGCCGGTTGCGTTAGCAACCGGATGTTCACCGAAGCGGCTCTGCCGCGAGGTGGACAAGCCCTTTATTTCGGCTCTGCCGCGAGGTGGACAAGCCCTTTATTTCGGCTCTGCCGCAAGGTGGGCAAGCCCCTTCTTCTATGTCTTACACACCTCTCGAGTAGCGGGGACAGGATTTGAACCTGCAACCTCCGGGTTATGAGCCCGACGAGCTTCCGGATTGCTCTACCCCGCGTCAATGATTATCTCTTCTTCCGCCTTAAGGCAAAAGAAAAATGGGCGGAGAAGGATTCGAACCTTCGAAGGCATTGCCAGCAGATTTACAGTCTGTCCCCTTTGGCCACTCGGGAATCCACCCATATTGATCTTTAAGTTTTAAAATGTTCTTGCGGCCCTTTTCCTGTCCGAACCCCGTCTGTGGTCATCCCGGAAACTAAGGCCACAGCCGATAGGGGGACTCGAACCCTCAACCTGCTGATTACAAATCAGCTGCTCTGCCAATTGAGCCATATCGGCAAAGGAACGATTTGCGGCTTAAGCCGCTTTGCGCGAACTCCGAAGGAGTTCTGTACATCTCAGCCGACAAAGTCGGCTGCGTTCCAGTTTTCGACCGGAACGCTGTTTCGACCTAAAGACTTCTTAAGTCGAAAACTGGGACCTATAGGGCTCGAACCTATGACCCTCTGCTTGTAAGGCAGATGCTCTCCCAGCTGAGCTAAGATCCCATATAAACGACCCGGATGGGGTTCGAACCCACGACCTCCGCCGTGACAGGGCGGCGCTCTAACCAGCTGAGCCACCAGGCCTTACCATAAAGGTACGATCTCATACCTTCAAAACCGAATACCGCGTAACATCTTCCCATCTGGATAAGAGTTCGGTCGATTAGTACTCGTCCGCTCCATGCATTACTGCACTTCCACTCCAAGCCTATCTACCTCGTAGTCTTCAAGGGACCTTCCTATTCGTTGGATATCTCATCTTGAGGGGGGCTTCGCGCTT
>JAILLW010000048.1 GCA_024692955.1 Lachnospiraceae bacterium
GTAATGGATTCCGATCTTTTTAACGCTCCGGAAGGGACGGTCGGAACGTCGATCGCATCTCCCGCCAGCTCCCCGCAATATGCGGTCGTCGGAGGGACGGTCGGCCATTATTCCAACGATATTGCCTGGCTCAGGCTGAAAGAGGCGGAAGGGAACACGCTTCCTTCGGGGCTTACGATCGATCAGTATACCGGAAGGATCACGGGTACACCGAAAGAGGCATCGGCGGCGGGAAGTGTCATTGTGGAAGCATATGACAGATATGATTCCTCGAATGTCTGCGAATTCACCGTCGCGTACGGCGCGATCGATTATTCCAACCCGGTAACGGAAATGACTCTGGATAAGACGGAACTCAGTTTTCCGGCCGGGGGCTCGGGAAGTGTTACCGCAACGCTTCTTCCTGCGAACGCATCCAATACCGATGTGATCTGGAGCAGGAGCAATTCGAGGCTTTCTCTGGAGGAGAGCGCCGATGAGAATACCAGAACGGTCACACTGAGTGCGAGCGATTCCGCTTCTTCCATCGGTGAATACACACTTACCGCGGTTTCCAAAAGCGGCGGATGGACGAAAACCTGTAAAGTCTACGTGACAGAGAAAAAACCGGAAGCGGTATTCGATGATGAAGACACTCCGAAGCTTACGGGGCTTGACACGAACCGGGAATACCTGATCAATGATACGGTTTCAACTTCGAACGGATACGGGGTCATCAATGTCAGCCCCGAATGGTATGGGCAAACAATACGGATCGTTAAAAAGAATGCTTCCAGTGATAAGCTGAACAGTCCCGCGCAGGAACTGCTCATAGATGTGGGGATCCCGGAGTCACTTGCGCTTTCGATCGAGGCTCCCGTAAAGGGCGCAACTCCGGTGACAACGATCGCTACCGGCACGAAATACTGCACACTTGAAAGCCTTTCCTGGTCGCCCTCCGATACGGTGTTTGCCGAAGGAAAAGTATATACGGCAACGATCGTGCTTAAGGCGAAAGGGGAGCTGACATTCCCGGATACATTCACCGCCACGCTGAATGCCCGGACGCTGCCTGCATCGGAGCTTACGTTTACGAACGGGAAAAAGACGCTGACGATTGTACATACATTCCCCGAAACGGAAGCCGTCGTTCATGTGACCGGCGTTCAGATCTCGCCTTCGGAGATCATTATTCCGGAAGGTGCAGATCATGCGGCGTATACCGTAACCGTTTTGCCGAAGAACGCGGACAATAAAGAGGTCACGGCAGATACCGCGGATCACGGGATCGCAGTTATTCAGAGTGTGAGCTATGGCTGGATCAAACCCGTGGCTGTCGGAAAGACGACTCTTACCGTTACATCAAAAGACGGAGGAAAGAGTGGTACCGTGGATGTCTATGTATATTATCGAAAGCCGGAGGCAATTCAGAATAATGATATGCTCGAAGGGCTCGTCCCGAATGCCGTTTATAAGATCACGCCGAAAGAAGGAGAGGCAGGGACGGTAACGGCTTCTTCTTCCGGGACGGTTCCCATGGAGGATGCCTGGTACGAGACGGTGCTTTCGATCGTACGGACACATGAAACGTATGAAAAGTGCAACTCAGAGGAACAGAAACTGACCACTTCGAAAAAGACCGATATTCCGGCACAGGGGTTTTATGCGGAACTTAAAGACGGAACGGAATATACCTACACGGCATCCGCGATCAGGCCCGAGGTGCTTGTTTACAACAACGGGGAACTGCTAAGAAGCGGCATTGATTATACCCTGAAATATTCCGGCAATGTCAATGTGAAGCGGAACAAGGGCGCGATCGTCGAGGGCGCGAAAGTGACGATCACGGGGAAGGGAAATCTGTCCGGGAGCAAAACCCTGCGGTTTAAGATCCTTCCGAAGGAGCTTGGAAACGAAGCTGTGTATGCAGAGGGGATAAATGTGGGGAAAGTAACCGTTTTAAAGAAGAGCACGGCCGCCCCTGTCATCACCTATGGTACTTACCGGCTGAAGAGCGGAGATTATAAGCTTAAGGAACCCAAAAAGAAATATACGATCGATACGTATATGGAGCTTTCCGGTAAGGGAAACTTCACCGGAGATATCAAGGTCCTTGTAAATGTTGTGGAAGCGAAGAAAGAGCTTCATAAGATCGCTGTTTCGGCGGACAAAAAAACGATACGCTTCGACCCGCTGAAAGATGAGACGGCAATGAAAGCCGAGCTGGTTTCCCATCTTAAGGTCTATGACAGTAAGGATAAGAGCAAAACGCCCATCGACGCGGATAAGTATGAGATCATTTATCCCGCGAACGTAACGGATGCCGGATTGAAGACCCTGACTGTCGTCGCGAAGGCCGAAGGAGTGTGCACCGGCTCCGCTTCCGTCAAACTGACCGTGAAGCCCCTTGCGGTGAAACCGTCAGCGGAAAACGGCATGATCGCCGACAATGCGGCTGCCGATGTAAAAACTTATGCGGACTTTGTTTTCTCGCCGAAGGGCGTGAGCGTAAGTGATGTGCTGGAAGTAAAATACATCGCGCCTGACAGCTCGGAAACAGTGCTTGAGGAAGGCAGGGACTATACGATCACTTATAAGAACAATAAAGCAGCTTCCACGGAGACGAAGAAGGCGACCTACACGGTGAAATTCACCGGCAATTATAAGGGGACTCCGGCCCTTCAGAATTCAAAGAAACCGAAGGTGGATTCTTATGAGTTTACGATCAGTCCCGCCCCGATCTCAAAGGAAGGCAATCTGCCGGCGGATAACGTAAGCGTGATCCCGGTGGATGTTGCTTACGGGAAGAAAGCGAATCTGTATACCTCCGTGCCTTATGTGATCGTGGACGGCGCCGCGCTTTCTTCGAAGAATAATTATACGGTCACCTGCTATAAGGACGCGGAGCGCACGGAAGAGAGCAGGATCACAAAGAACAACAAACTAAGCATTCCGGACGGAGATAAAGAGGCGACTGTTTATGTGACCGTCAAAGGAAAGGGCAACTACACCGGTACGATCTATTCGCAGTATACCGTAAAGAAGACCGAAGATACGGTCTTTGATATGAGTAAGGCGAAGGTAACGATCTATAAGAAAGGCTATGCACCGGGGAATAAAAAGAATAAAAAGTTAACCGCCGTATCCTATACGGGCAGGCCGATCGTGATCGATGATCCGGAAAACGTGGGAGCCGTTGTTGTGGAATACAAGCTTGACGGAAAAAAATTCTCGACACTCACGGAAGGAACGGACTACAGCCTGACCTACCTCAATAACGTCAATCAGGGTAAGGCGACCATACTTGTCAAGGGGCTTTCCAATGCCGGCCGGACCTTCATCGGAACGAAGAAGACCGGATTTACGATCAACAAAAAGAAGGTCTGAAACTGAGCCGGAGGGGATTTGTATGAGGGGAAAAAATGAAGATCAGAACGAAGGCCTTAAGCTACGATGAGGTCGTAAGACTTCCTTCCTGGAAGCACAGGCGGCCCCGGAAGCCATCGGCATTTCTGGCCGGGGTCGCGCGCCTTGCCCTTGGCGGGGAACTTAAAAAAACAGGGTTTTCCTTCGAGAAGACCGATATGGAAAGAGCCGGTGACGGTCCGTGGCTGATCCTTATGAATCACTGCAGCTTTACGGATCTTTCCATTGCCTTTGAGGTGCTTAAGGACCGTCCTTTCAGCATTGTCTGTACATCGGATGCCCTTGTCGGAAAAGAAAGCCTTGTCAGATCTCTGGGATGTATTCCGACAAGGAAATTCGTTTCCGATCTGTCGCTGATCTCCGATATCGCCTATGCGCTGAATACCAATAAGGCGAGCGTTCTCATGTTTCCCGAGGCCGGCTATTCACTGGACGGGACAGGGACAAGGCTGCCGAAGCATTTCGGAATCTTTCTTAAGAAACTGAAGCATCCCGTTGTCATGATCACCACCTTCGGATCCTTTACGAGGGATCCTCTTTACAACAATCTTCAGAAAAGAGATGTTACGATCACATGCCGGATGGAATGTCTTTTCACCCCCGAAGAGCTTGCAAAGACAAAGGTTGAGCGGATCGATGAGATCGTCGAAAAAGAGTTCACACTGGATTATTTTAAGTGGCAGCTTGATAACAGGGTCGAGATCGATGAGCCTTTCCGGGCCGACGGCCTGAACAGGATCCTCTATAAGTGTCCGCATTGCATGACCGAAGGGAAAACTGTCGGAAAGGGAACCACCCTCACATGTGAAAACTGCGGCGCGGCCTATGAGATGGATACCCTTGGAAGGCTTAACGGCATCAACGTGGAAACAAGGTTTTCCCATATTCCCGACTGGTTTGCCTGGGAGCGGGAGCAGATCAGGGAAGAGATCGAAAACGGCACCTATCTGCTGGATGTTCCCTGTGACATTGCGGTCCTCAAGGATTCCAGAGCTCTTTATATGGTCGGGAGCGGGAGACTTCATCATGACTGCAGCGGCTTTGTGCTCGAAGGATGCGACGGAAAGCTTCGTTACGAGCAGCCGCCGGGCGTATCCTACAGCGTTAACTCCGACTATTTCTGGTATGAGATCGGTGACATTGTATCCATCGGAACGAATGAGGGCCTTTATTACTGCTTTCCGAAGGAAGGTGACATTGTGGCCAGAACAAGGCTCGCGGCGGAAGAACTCTATAAGAAGGCCACGCGAAGGGCGTAAGGAAATTTTTGAAATGAACAGACTCTGGTATAAAAACGCGACAAATGACTGGAATTGCGCGCTTCCTCTGGGAAACGGGTTTATGGGGGCGATGTGCTTCGGAGGAACGCTCATCGACCGATTTCAGCTGAATAACGACAGCGTATGGTGGGGCGGCCCGAGGGACAGGATCAACCCGGATGCGAAGGAAAACATCCCAATCATCCGGAAGCTTATCCGCGAAGGCAGGATCGCCGAAGCGGAGGATCTTGCGAATGAAACGATGGCGGGAATACCGGAATTTCAGTCTCATTACGAACCTCTCGGAGATCTTTTTCTCATTCCGGAAGGAAGCGAACGTATTCAGATCCTGGGCGTCCGCGAATTATGGAGCGGTCAGCTGAACCGCACGGAGGAGATCCCGGATTACGTCCGCGAGCTGGATATCGAAAACGGCGTTCATACGGTCAGCTATACAAAGGAAGGCGTCCGCTTCCGCCGGGAAAGCTTTCTTTCCTTCCCGGACAGGGTTATGGCGGTCAGATGTCAGGGAACGCCGCTTCGTATCTTTGTCGAACGGGGCAATCAGTGCGAAACCGTGCGGAAGCTTTCGGATAACACACTTTGTCTGGAAGGCCGTACCGGAGGCGACGGAGTGCGCTTCTGTATGGTATTCCGCGCAATAAGCGGCGATCCGTACATAAAGGGAAGAACCCTGCATACCAACGGGGATACCGTGATCCTTTTATCGTCCGCAACGGACTTTTACGGCGAGGACCCCGTGGCGGATGCCGTGGAATCGCTGGACCGGGCGGAGAAGACCGGATATGAAACGCTGAAAGAGCGCCATATCGCCGATGTCCGGGAACTGATGAACCGCTGCACCCTTTCGATCGAATGTGAGGACCGGGACGGTATTCCCACGGACGAAAGATTAAAGGCCGTAGAGGAGGGCGGAGCGGATAACGGACTGATCAACCTTGCTTTTGCCTACGGACGGTATCTTCTTATCTCATCAAGCCGTCCCGGAAGTCTTCCGGCCAACCTTCAGGGCGTGTGGAACGACAGCTTTTTCCCCGCCTGGGACAGCAAGTACACGATCAATATCAACGCGCAGATGAATTACTGGCCCGCGGAGGTCACCGGATTGTCCGAACTTCATGAGCCCCTGTTTGACCTGATAAAGCGGATGGTTCCGAACGGGAGGGAAGTCGCGGCGAAAATGTATGGCGCAAGAGGCTGGATGGCACATCACAATACGGATATCCGGGGTGACTGCGCGCCGCAGGATACCTGGCAGGCGGCCAGCTACTGGCAGATGGGAGCCGCCTGGCTCTGTCTCCATATTCTGGAACATTATCGTTACAATAAGGATGATGCTTTCCTTAAAGAGTATCTGCCGGTCGTGAAGGAAGCCGCCCTCTTTTTCGAGGATACGCTTATTGAAAACGGGGAAGGGGAGCTTGTCGTCTCTCCGTCCGTTTCCCCGGAAAACACCTATGCGCTTCCGAACGGCGCCCAGGGCATGATGTGCGAAGGCGCTTCGATGGATGCGCAGATCCTGTACGAGCTTTTCAGCGGCCTCATTGAGACCGGAATGCTGAGCGATGAGGAAAAGGAAAGATACGGAGCCATACTCCGGAAGCTTCCGAAGCCGCGGATATCCGAAAACGGGACCATTATGGAGTGGGCGAAGAATTATGACGAGGTTGAGATCGGCCACAGGCATATATCGCATCTTTTCGCCCTTTATCCGGGGAAGCAGTTCTTTGACAGCGCGGATAAGGAGGAACTCCTTTCCGCCGCCGGGGCAACCATCGAAAGAAGGCTTTCTCACGGCGGAGGCCATACCGGCTGGTCCAGAGCCTGGATCATCAATATGTGGGCAAGGCTTCGCGACGGGGAAAAATGCCATGAAAACATTATGGCGCTTCTCGGAAGATCCATGCTCCCGAACCTTTTCGACAATCATCCGCCATTCCAGATCGACGGGAACTTCGGACTGGTCTCCGGGATAGCCGAAATGCTGCTTCAGAGCCATGAAGGAGAGGATGTTTTCCTTCCCGCTCTCCCGAAAGAATGGCCGTCGGGGAAGGTTACGGGACTTCGCTCCCGCTCTGGCAAAACCTATGACATCGAATGGAAGGACGGAAAGATCGCAGGGGTTAAGTAAATCAGGATTATGCCGATAATATAGACGTAAAGGCTTTATTCCGTTCAGGGAAGAACGGATCCATAACCAGGGAGGGTTGCTATGAGTCTTACGATCACTGCAGGGAATTATCAATATATGGATCAGTACCGGGGAATGTCCAGGAAAAAGGAGGCATTGCCCGGTTCTGCGTTTCAAAAGGGCGCGGATGCGGGGGAAAAGGCCGGAGATCTTTCCGGACGAAGGGAACTTGCGTCCAGAGTCCGCGAACTCCACAAGACCGAACAGAAAGACCGGTACGCGCTGCGCCTTGACAGCCGCGGCCGCATCGTCGGAGAAGGAGTCGATACGGAGGATCAGGAAAGGCTGAAACTGCTGTTCCAACAGCAGAATGCGGCGCGGAATAATTTTTCCGTAAGCTCCGAAACCCTGATGGACAGGCTGATCGCGACAAGGACCGGACAGGAAAAGGAAGAAGCGCCGAAGAGTGATGCGCGCTACAATTTTAAGGAAGTGTCAAACAAAGTCCGCGCCGCGAAAAATACCATAAGCGCAGGGCAGGCGGTACTGGCGGCCAAACGCAAAGTGACCGAGATGAAGCGGAAGCTTGCGACGGCTCAGGATGATACCGGGGAGATCCGCCTGGCGCTGAATCATGCGAAACAGATCGAGTTGGTGGCGAAAAAGAAAAAGCGTCATCTGGAGATGGAAGAGCTGGTCGAGCATACGAATGAACGGGACCGGGAGAGTGAAAGAAGGGAAGACGGCGCGCAGGATATCCGGTCCGCGCTGACGGAGATGGCGGATGAAAAGGTCTTTGATGAGCAGACAGATCTTCTGGAGGAACAGACGGATCTTCTCACGGAGGCTGCATCCGCCTTTGAGGAGTCCGGAGAGGCTCTTACCGAAGACATGATGGAGGAGCTGGCATCGCTTACTGAGGAATTCGGGAAAGAGGAGATGGAGGCTCTGGAAGAAATGTCGGAGATGCTTTCCACCACGGAGATCGTCGATCCTCATATGAGCGAAGAGGATCTGAAGGAACTGAAGACAAAGCACCGGAACGCTGAGAATCGTCAGATGATGAAGGCGGATATGGAGTACCTGAAGGAATATATCAAACTGATCGAAAAAAAGCGGGCGGAAGCCCTGCCCGGTATGGGAAAAAACCAGCCGTTCAAAGGAACGGTTTCAATGGGAGCACCACTTATGAGTTCCGCCGCCGGGATGCCCGCGCCGGAAGTTCCCGCAGGCATTCCCATATCGGACGGAGGCTTAAGCGTGACTCCGGATCAGACCTCGTAATTGAGACAGCTTCTGATCTTTGTATAGGGTCTTACATCGGCATCGGCTACAGCCACATGCTCAGGGTGAGTGGCATAGACTTTGAGGGCTTCTTCGCTTTCAAAGGTCGAATCCAGCATAAGATCGGCATTGGATGATGCCAGCCCGTTGGTGATCACCCGGATATCCGTAAGACCGGGGATCTTTCCGTTCAGTGATTCAAGACCGGTCTTTATGCCCTGCTTGATCTTTTCCTTTTCCTCCGCGGAATACTCGTCTTTGAGTGTCCAGATTATCATATGCTTGACCATATTTTCATTCTCCTTTCAACTTTGGCCCGGAAGGCTCAGCTTCAATACAGATCGTCATCGGAAGGATAGACAACCTCTTCCTGCGAGATGACACTTCCTTCCTTGTCCACATATTCAATCTCGTCCTCATCATCATCCTGAGCATTCTTCTCCTGGTTGATCTTTTCCCCTTCGCCGACGACGGTATAGACATGTTCCGTATTCAGATTGGTGGCTTCCGGCGGGAAGGCGACTGAATCTTTATTCCGGTTGTAAACAGGACACAGTCTGTTGGAACCGATGGTGCCGGTCGTTACTACCCGGCCCTGCTTCGCGTAGGCAAGGATCCTGCCGAGGTTGGCATCCGGTATCCGGTTATATCCGCCGGTGTAGTTGCCGTCTTTATCGTATTTGTCAGGGTCACTGTCCCGGTTGTTCAGAGAGAGCCCCTGCCGGCCGAAAAACATCATGGAAGCAGCCCATTCGCCGCCGTGCTCCAGAAGATCAGTCGGATAAATATCCTCATTTTCGTCTTTCATCAGCTCCGCACGGTCTCTCAATGATTTGTCCTGTGTTCTGAGGACCATCGCAGCCTTCTCGAGCATCTGAACCCAGAGCGGCCGGTGATCGGTCTGCTTTTCCGGGGCCAGCGTGGCGATATAGTCCGGCACGTTCTCCATATCGTCGAGAACAGCGAGTTTTCCGCACAGCATTTCAAGCAATCTCGCGTTTCTTGCGATGTCCTCCTCGGACCTGACGCTGTCTTTGCTTATCCCGGCAAGGAGGATCTGATTCAGAAGCGTCACATGACCGTTCTCACTTTCTTTCACGATGCGGAGATTGTCCTCGTCGGCCTTAAGAGCATTGATCTCAGCTTCTTCGATGGTAAAAGCATTATTTCTTTTCCGGTAAAGACAGGGACCGGGAGTTCCGGGCTTTTTGCGGGATCTGCGCCATTCTTGCGTCGATCCGCTGTCCGATGACCTCCGCGGGGGGCATCTTCGTCGCCCCGCACAGAAAAGTATACCATATCATCCGGCCGGATTTCCACCATGCCGTCCCCAAATGCCCCCGGAATGACCCCCGGGGACGGGGTTAGTGGTCCATTTTCCGCATCCGTCCCGAAAATGGCCCCCGGGGACGGGGTTAGTGGGTCATTTTCCGCATCCGTCCCGAAAATGGCCCTCGGGGACGGGGTTAGCGGGTCATTTTTCCTCCGGCATACGGACGGCACCTTTCCGCGGACAATTTCTCTCAGGTACATGTTTGTGAGCGCGAGCCACGAAAGCAAATTACCTATCTTTTAAATAGGCGAAAAGGAAAAAACATAGGCTTTGCGGGACGGGAGAGGGCGGAAAGAAGGACCTTTAGGGAAATATTTCAGAAAAAACAGGTGGTCAAACAGGTTTCTGTGGTATAATTTAAAGAAGCGGTTTCGCAATAACAGGAGGAAAAGCCATGAGCAATATCAGACCGGCGCAGTATACATGTGAAGATGTTATACGTCTGTTCAGCGAGCATGTTGATGTCATCATTGCGGTTGACAAGAACACAGAACGATATCATACCGTGATACGACGCGGTATGTTCAAAGATCTTTTCGAGAGTGACGGGGATTACAACGATCTTTTATCAACCCTGATGATCCATCTGAATACCACTTCCGAGAGGCTTCCCGAAGGCTATCAGGCATTTCTGCCGAACTTCGGCACCTTTACCCGGAAATACAGCAGGAGGCTGAAACTGGTCATTAATGAGGGGGAAGCGGCACATATTGTGCAGATGATGGTTTATCCGCTTACGGATGAAGATGCTTATATGCTGATCATGGACGAACTCGATCCGGAAGAGAACGAGCAGGAAAGCCAGACCTACCAGAAGGTTGAGACCATCGAAAAGACTTTCCTGTTCTCGATGTATATCGACCTTGTTGAAGATAAAACCGGAAGCCTCAACATATCCGAAATATCCGAAGAGAATGTGCAGGCGGAACTTAAGTACACCGATTGGAGAAACATGATCGTAAACGTGATCGGCAAGGACGATCAGGCTCTGTTTATGGAGCGTTCCGATCCCGAATATCTTAAGAAAATGTTCGCTCCGGGCCGGACTTCAAGTTTCGACTGCCTGATGCAGAATCTTGAAGGCGTCTATATCTGGGTGAAGCTGATATTCTCAAGGATCGAGACCGGTGATCTCAATGATTACAAGTATGTATTCATGGTACAGAATATCCACGAGGAAGCCACCGCGATGTTTACTTCCCTGAAAAAGCTCAGCGATATGGCTCTTACGGATTCTCTGACCGGTGTATACAACAGAGGGAAGATCGAGACTTCTGTAAAAAATGCCATCAAGGAATGGGCGGACCGGAAAGATCCTTTGGCCATGATGATCATAGACATCGACTACTTCAAGTCCGTGAACGATGAGCACGGACATGCGGCGGGAGATAAAACGCTTAAGTGCTTTGCGTATATCATAACCGAATGCTTTAAGGAAGAAAAAGCAGATATCGGCCGCTGGGGCGGTGAGGAATTCGTTGTGGTGCTTTATGGGAAGACGCTCGACGAGGCGGTCGGAAGCGCGGAGAAACTGAGGGCTGCGGTAGCCGAAGCGCCTATGACCGACTCGAAGAAAGTCACCTGCAGCATAGGTGTTACCGATGTCAGGGAAAACGAACGTTTTGAAGATGTATTTGAGCGTATGGATAAGGCTCTGTACGCGGCCAAATCCGCCGGAAGAAACAAAGTGATGGCCGGCTGAGAGAGGACCAACATCCGATAAAGATTGAAAGAAATGTCGTCCGGGAAGGGCGGCATTTTCTTTTGCCCTTACAGTGATTGGAAACAGGATGGCGAGGGGCACCGTCCGCATGCCGAAACGGAAAATGACCCACTAACCCCGTCCCCGGGGGTCGTTTTCGGGACGGATGGGGGAAAATGGCCCACTAACCCCGTCCCTGGGGGTCATTTTCGGGCATGGTGGGAACAGAATAGTCTTTAGCGATAAAGAATTAACGATAAACGATAAAAAACTATTGACAAACATTAATACCAGTGATAATCTTTCATTGTGAAACGGGCAGGAAAGGCGCAGCAAACCCGGGAAAGCCTTCCGGTCCGGGAGCATGGAAACGGCATCATAATTACGGAGGATAGAAAAATGGAAGAAAACATTAAACTTGAGAAGATCAAAAAAAGCTGCGGCGCGGGAGAGAAGCTTACGACCGTGTTCTGCATCATCGCGATCGTGGGATGCGTGATGACGCTGATCGCCGGCTTCGCAGTCCTGAATATGGGAAAGCGGTTTGATGATCAGATAAACGCACTTTCCGAGGAGGGAAAGATCGACGTGACCGACAGGATCGGGAGTTTCCGACTGCTGGGGTTCAATCTGGGAGATCCCACCCAAATAGAGTCGGATGTACCGGCGATCCGGGAAGCCCTTAAGGATCATCCCTACAGCGTTGAGGTTTCGATGCTCTGCTTCCTCAGTGCGTTTATGACGGCGATCATGGCGGTCCTTATGAAGATGGCCGGAAGCGTGTTTGCTTTAATTCGAAAAGAGGAGAGCCCCTTTACGGACAAAGTCATAAAGCGGGTCCTTATCGTGATGATCGTTCTGAGCGGTATCGTATTTCTGACGGCCGGAACAGGCTCCGGCGCACTCTGCGGCGTTCTGACATGGGTCGTTTATACCATCCTGGATTACGGAAAAACCCTGCAGATCCAGTCGGATGAGACACTCTGATAAGGAGGTGTGCCATGGGACAGATCATTTTAAGACTCGACAGGGTCATGGCTGACCGGAAGATGTCGCTTAACGAACTTGCCGAAAAGGTCGGGGTATCCAATGTGAACCTTTCCAAAATGAAGAACGGAAAGATCTCTGCCATCCGCTTTTCCACGTTGGAAGCGGTCTGCGAGGCACTTAACTGCCAGCCGGGAGACCTGCTGGAATACAACGAGGAGGGAGAATCATGAATTATCAGACAGTCGGCACGCAGCAGTTTGCATTGTTTCTATCGGGAGCAGCCCTGTTCATCATCGTGCCCGTAGTGATCGCCGTGATCTGGAAGATCCGGAAAAAGGAGCGCTTCACATCGATCCTGGTGGGTGCCGCCGCGTTTTTCCTTTTCGCGATCATACTGGAAAAGCCGATCCAGAACGTGCTGGTCTTTCCGACAGCTATGGGGCTTCCGGACCATTCGATCAGCAGGTTCATCAACGCAAGGCCCGTTCTGTGGGCCCTGATAATAGCACTCTTTCCGGGCGTGTTCGAAGAGACCGGACGTTTCGTTGCATATAAGACGGTACTGAAGAAATACAGGAACAGGGAGACATCCATATCCTACGGTATCGGACACGGCGGATTCGAGGTAATGTTCATACTCGGGATGACCTATATCATCTATCTGATGTATGCCGTGATGATCAACACGGGCACCTTCGGGACGGTAGTTGATCAGCTGAAGGCCGTTGCACCGGATCAGGTCGGGGCGATGAATACGCTGGCATCCCAGCTGGCCGCGTTTTCGATCTCCGATCTTGCGGTCGCGACTGTGGAGCGTATCTTTGCGGTGCTCTATCATGTTGCCGCTTCGATCCTTGTGTTCTATGCCGCAAGGGACAAAAAGAAATTCCTGCTCTATCCGCTGGCTATTATTCTGCATACATTCATGGACGGCATTATGGGACTCAATATGGCAGGTGTCATTACGCTCTCTCCCTGGGGACTTGAACTTGTCTGCGGCATATTCGGAATTGTGACATTCCTCGGAGCCTACTGCCTGCTGTACCGGAAAGACAGCTTCCGGGCAGAGAACAATCAGCCGGAAAACACTCTCCGGGAAAATAATCAGGCATGAAAAATACAGCCGGCTCCACCTTCCCGGAAAAAACACTGCCTCCCGGGAGCCGGAACTGAGCCGGCCGGGCTGTAAAGAACTTAAATGTCATCACCGCGATCCAAAAGGCCAAACGCCGCAGGATCGCGGTATTTTTTTGTGAGGAAGAGCAGCCGGACAACGCCCTCCGGGATAATGATCAGGCATGAACAATACAGCCGGTTCCACCCGCCCGAAAAAACACTGCCCCTCCCGCCTGCCGGATGAATTTGAAGAGACCGGAGGGGCGTAATGGTGTATAATACGAACATATAACGCTTCGGATACGGGGGAAGGGGAATATGAAAGATAAAAAACTCTCATTAAAGGAGACGCTTAACAACGCCTTCTATGCTCTGAAGCTCGGCATCGGCTTTTCGAAAAAGCTGTTCTTCAACATCATTTTTGTGGCTGTGCTGGGATATTTCCAATGGGTCTTTTTTTCATCGGTGTTCATGAAAAGGATCGTGGGGAGCCTCGACCGCGGGGATTCCTATAAAAGCATCCTTCTGTATATCGGGATATGCGGCCTTATCATCGGGCTGATGAATCTTTATCAGCATTTCTTTGAGAACGTCACGATGCCGGTGGAACATGCCCGCCTGTACGGGAAGCTTTATCATATGCTCTTTGACAAGGCGCGGAACGTGGAGCTTTCCTGCTATGAGAACGCGGACTTTTACAATAAATACACCATGGCAATGGACGGAGCCGATGAGAAGATCTCGGATGTGATGAGGCGTTTCTGGGGGATCATCTTCGGAACGATCGCCACCGGGTTCGTTTTCTGGCTGATGTTTTCCATCGACAGACTGGCGGTGATCTTCATCGTTTCCCCGCTGCTCGGCAATTTTCTCTTCGGGAGCATCAAGAATAAATTCGAATACAAGCGGTATAAGGAGCAGGTTGCCGGCAACAAGGTGATGAACTATGTGAGCCGCGCCATGTATCTTCCGGATTATGCCAAGGAGATGCGGCTCTTTCATGTGTATAACATCCTGAAAAGGCAGTATTCGGACGCCACGGACCGGAACGTGGAAGCCGCGTCGAAATATGCCTTTCCCAACGCTTTCGTAAATTTCTGGAAGATCACCTTCACCTTCTCCGTCATATTCGAAGGGGTCCTTTTCTACGCGATCTACCGGAATCTGGTATCGAAGTCCATCACGCTGGCGGATCTGACCATCATGACAAGTATGATGGTATCCATGACCTGGATCCTCATCGGGTTGTTCGACGATATCGTAAACTTTATGAAGGACGGTGTCTTTATCAACAATCTGAGGGGCTTTCTGGAATATGAGGAGAAGATCCCGGAGGATTATGACGGCCTTATGCCCGGGGAGTTCGAATCTCTGGAATTTGACAATGTGTCATTTTCCTATACCGATGAAAAGACCATAAAGGATCTTTCCTTTACCCTGAAAAAGGGCGAGATCGCGGCTCTGGTGGGGCATAACGGAGCCGGAAAGACCACGATCATCAAACTCCTTCTGCGGCTGTACGATCCCGATGAGGGGAGGATCCTGCTGAACGGTAAGGATATAAAGGAATACAATCTCCACGCCTACCGGGATCTTTTCGCCACGACCTTCCAGGATTTCGCGGTCATGGGCATGAGCGTCCGGGACAATGTCCTTATGGGGCGGCATTATGAGAACGAGGACAGGATCGTCGAGAGCGCGCTTAAAAAAGCGGGCGTATACGAGAGGATCGAAAAGCTGGAGGGCAAAACCGCTTCCACCATGACACGGGAATTCGACGAGAAAGGTGTGGTCCTTTCCGGCGGCGAGAGCCAGAAGCTGGCCGTATCGAGGACCTTCGCGAAGCCTGCCGAGGTAAAGATCTTCGACGAGCCCTCAAGCGCCCTCGATCCCATCGCGGAATACGATCTGTTCAAGAATATCGCGAAGGAGGGAAGCGATCATACACTTCTGTTCATTTCCCACAGGCTCTCAAGCGTCAGACACTGTGACCGGGTCTTTATGCTTGAAAAAGGCATGATCATCGAAGAAGGCTCCCATGAAGAACTGATGGCCATGAACGGGAAATACGCGAAGATGTACCGCCGGCAGGCCAATAACTATCTGGCGATCGAAGACGAGGAGGGCTCCGCGGGATGAACGAACGGAAAAAAGAAAAAACGAAACAGCCCTTCAGGCAGGTGGTCTCCAACAATCTGTTCCTCATAAAACTGTGCTTTGGCGCGTCTCCGGCCTTTGTGATCTTCCCGGTGCTGGATGCGGTGCGGAATCAGGTTTCCATCTTTTTCGAGCATACCGTCGGCATCGGATACGTGCTGGAGGCGGCCGAGTTTCACTATCCCTTCCGGAAAGTGGCGGCAGTGATCATCCTGCTCTTTGTCTGCATATCCATCGGAATGGTGTTTACCGTATGGGTGGGGGATTATGTCCGGGAAAAGGAAGGCCCGAAGGTGCGGCGGAAGATCAAACTCATGCTGTATGACAAGGCAAAGCAGCTCGACCTGGAGTGCTATGACAATCCCGAATACTATAACGAAATGGTGCTTGCCATCGCGGAGGTGGATAAGCAGATCGAACGCTGCATACAGTTCCTTTCCAATCTCTTTGCCGGCCTTGCCACCTTTATTACGACGGGTATCTACTTCGTAAAAAAAGACGGCCCCTCGATCCTGTTTGCCGTGGCCTCTTTCCTTCTGACCTTTGTGTTTATGCAGGCCTACAACAGGCTTTCCTACAAGATCAGGATCGACAGAAATCCCTGCGAGCGGAAGAGGGAATATGTAAAGAGAGTATTCTACCTTCCCGACTGCGCGAAGGAGATGCGGCTGAATCCGGATGTGGGAAAGATCCTGTACCGGGATTTTGACGAGGCGAACGAGGAGATCATCCGGATTGAAAAGAGGAACGGGAAAAAGCATTTCCTCTTCGGATTCGTCTCGAATTATATCGGCAATGATTTTTTCTGCGATGTCATATACATTGGCTACCTTGTGCTGAAGGCCACCGTATGGGGCGCGCTGTCCTATTCTTCCGTGGCCATTCTGTACAATTCCTTCGGAAGAATGAAGCGGGGACTCCGGGTCTTTACCGAAACCTATCCCTTCGCCTGTGAATCCAGCCTGTATATTCAGAGGATCCGCGGATTCCTCGAATACGAAACGAAGATCGTATCGGAAAAGGGCCTTCTTCCCGGACAGGGAGCCAGGGATGTGCAGGTGGAGAACCTTTCCTTCGCCTATGACAAGACGAAGGAGATGCTTCTTAAGGACATCAGCCTTCGCATCACGCCGGGAGAAAAGATCGCTCTCGTGGGCTATAACGGCGCGGGAAAGACGACGCTTGTGAAGCTCCTTATGCGGCTTTATGATCCGGACAGGGGCAGGATCGTCATGGGCGGAAAAGATATCAGAGACTATGAGCCGGAAGCCTTCCGGCGTTCCATCGGCGTCGTTTTCCAGGACTTTAAGATCTTTGCGGGGACCGTTGCCGAGAACGTGGTGATGGACAACCTGAAAGGCACGGAAGATGAAGCGGTAAGGCGGGCCCTTGCCGACAGCGGACTCCTTAAGCGGATCGACGGGATGAAGGACAAAACGGCCACCTTCCTTACCACGGAAACCAGAGACGACGGGGTGGACCTTTCCGGAGGGGAATCCCAGAAACTTGCGATCGCACGGGTCTTTTACCAGAACGCGGGACTGATGATCCTGGATGAGCCTTCAAGTGCTCTTGATCCCATCGCGGAGTATCAGCTGAATCATGCGATGCTGACCGCCACAAATGACAGGACTGTCATTTTTATCTCGCACCGTCTTTCGACGACGCGGATCGCGGACCGCATCATCATGCTTGAGGGCGGAAAGATCGCGGAAGAAGGAACGCACGAGGAGCTCCTTGAGAGGGGCGGAAAGTACGCGGCCATGTGGAAGGTACAGGCCGGAGCATATATGTAGGAGGGAACTTTTATGGAGAAAAAAACAGTTGGGAACGGAACACTTTTGACGCTGAAGGATGCTTACGCTCCGTATTTCAGGATCGGCGCCGCGATCTCGGGAAGGGATCTTCATACCGCCGCGCATACGAAACTCCTTACCGCGCAGTTCGGCAGCTTCACCTGCGAGAATTCCATGAAGCCCATGTTTTTCCTCGATCAGGAGGAGAATAAGAAGGATCCGGAAAAGTACGATCTTTCACCGGCGCTTACCTTTGAAAAGGCGGTCCCGTATCTGGAATTCGCTTCCGCTTCGGGGATCGCGATGCGGGGACATACCCTTGTCTGGCACAATCAGACCCCGAAATGGTTCTTCCATAAGGGCTACAATGAGATGAAGCCGCTTGCGGACCGTGACACCATGCTGAAAAGAATGGAAAGTTACATCCGCGGCGTGCTTGAATTCACGAAAGAGAAATACCCCGGCGTGATCTATGCCTGGGATGTGGTAAACGAAGCGGTGGACGAAGGGGCTGTCCGGAAGTCTCTCTGGACGAAGACCGTCGGGGAGGATTATGTGCTGAAGGCCTTTGAATTCGCGAGAAAATACGCGGATCCCGATACGGCTCTTTTCTATAATGACTATGAAACCGCCGAGGAGTGGAAGCGGGACTTTATCATTAAGGAGATCCTGAAGCCTCTGATCGCGAAAAATCTTGTGGACGGAATGGGAATGCAGTCTCATCTTCTGATGGATCACCCCACTCCGGAGGCATACCGTACGGCGCTTGAAATGTACGGAGCCCTCGGCCTCGAGATCCATGTCACGGAACTTGACATGCATAACGCGGATCCTTCGAAAGAGTCCATGAAGGCACTTGCGGACCGTTACCGGCAGTTCTTTGAGATCCTTCTTGACGCGAAAAAGTCAGGGAAGGCCAATGTGACTTCGGTGACCTTCTGGAACCTTCTTGATGAGGAAAGCTGGCTTACGGGCTTCAGGAGGGAGACGAGCTACCCGCTTCTTTTCCGCGGACGATGCGAGGCCAAGGAAGCCTATTATGCCGTGCTGGATGCGGCGGCACCGGGAAGCGGGGATACCGAATGGAAGATGGAATTTGAGGAGGGCGACTTTGAACTTACGGGAGTTACTCCGCCTTCCATGATCCGGGAAAGAAGGAATATCTGGAAGGACGAGGAGTATGACTACGAAGCCTCCTACGGCTTTATTCCGAACATTATGACATGCATTCATAACGACGGGGAAAAACATGATGCCCTGCTCGTTCTTCCGGGCGGCGGCTATTGCATGTGCTGCTCCCATGAGGGAGAACTTCCGGCTCTGGATTTTTACGATAAGGGGATGAATACCTTTGTCCTTACCTATACGACGGATATCACGATGTCGGTACCTGTGAAAAAACAGGCTCTTTGGGATGTATCCCGGGCGGTCCGCTATCTGAGAAAGCACGCGGCCGGGTTCGGGATCGACGGGAAAAAGCTTGTGATCATGGGCTTTTCCGCCGGAGCGCATGTCTGCGGATCCCTGACCGTTCATTTCGGGGACGTTGAGGATCCCGATCCGGAATACGGGAAGTTTTCGAACCGGCCGGACGGGACGATCCTTTCCTACCCCGTGATCACCACCGGAAAGTACACCCATGCGGATTCGGTAAGGACGCTTCTCGGAAACGAGCCTTCCGCGGAGGAACTTGAGTACTTCTCCCTGGAAAAGCAGGTTAAGGAGGATACCCCGCCCTGCTTCCTCTGGCAGACCGAAGAGGACGCGCTCGTTCCGGTGGAGAATACCTATCTTTTCGCAAAGGCTCTTCGGGAAAAGAAGATCCCCTTTGCCCATTATGTGTTCCCGAAGGGATTCCACGGGCTTACCACGGCCTCGGACCGCTTCTTCTCGGGCTTTTCCGGAGGGGAATACACGATGGAGCAGGTATGGCGGGCCGCTCATGCGGTAAAGGACAATAAGGGCATCCGGGTATCCGAGCAGCGGAAAAAGGAACTGATCGAACAGTTCTTCGGCGATCAGGATCAGGAATTTCCGGAACCCGACACGGGACTGAAGGACGATGTGGGGCTTTGGACTCAGCTGGCCTTTGCCTGGATCGGAAGACTTGCGGAATGAAACATTTTATTGAGGTATTTATTCATCAGGCGAAAACGGATCCGGACAATATCGCGGTGACTGACAGCCGGGGAAGCTTAAGCTACGGCGAGCTTAACCGCCGCTCCGCGTACCTTGCGAAACTCATACTCAGGGCTCTCGGTCCCGAACGGGAAACGGGAAGGGTCGCGCTGCTCCTTCCGAGGACAAAGGAATTCATAACCGCCTGGATTGCCGTCCTGCGGGCAGGCCTTACCGTGATCCCTCTTTCTGATGAATATCCGGCGGAACGGGTGGCCGCGATCCTTCGCGATGCGGATTGCGGGCTTTGTCTGACGGCGGGCGATCCTGTGCGGAACGGGGCGGGAGATGTCCCGGTGATCCTGCCGGACGAAGTGATGCCTCCCGGAAAAGAGGTGCCGGATCAGGATACGGATCTGAATTTATCCCGGCCGGAGGCTGAGGGAATGATCTTCTATACCTCAGGTTCCACGGGCAATCCCAAGGGCGTTGTGCACCTTGCGCGCATTCTTGACGCATATCCGGAACTGCTTCCGCAGGCAGTCCCCTTTTCGCCGGATACGAGAACCCTTCTGGTTGCCATGTTTACCTTCGCGGCCTCTCTGATCGATCTTACGCCGCCTCTTTATTACGGCGGCAGTCTATATATCGCCGATGAGAACGAGCGGAAAGACGTGAAGGAGCTCTACCGGATCATTAAGGAACACCGGATTTCCGGAACCTTTATTCCACCGGTGCTTTACGGGGTGATGCGAAGGCAGTTCGGCCCCCTCCCCCTCCGGTATCTTTTCCTTTCCGGGGAAAAGGCGCGGGAGCAGAATATGTTCGGAGATCCCGGCGTGTTCGAACTCTACGGCGCCAGCGAATGTCCGCCCATGCTGATCAATCCTTTGGGAAAAGGCGGCCCCGCCTCTCTCGGACGTCCCTTTGAGGGCGTGACCGCGTATCTTGCGGATGATGACGGAAACAGGATTTCTAAACCGGAGGTCATCGGGGAACTCTGCATCATCACTCCCTATGAAGCGGTGGGCTATCATAATCTTCCGGAGGAGACCGCGGGGAAATTCACGGACCCGGAGGACGGGAAAGGACCGCACATCTACCATACCGGGGATTATATGGCCTTTGCTTCCGACGGGAGCCTGATCTTTCACGGACGGAAGGACCGGATGGTGAAGATCCGGGGTCAGCGGGTGGAACTCGGGGAGATCGATCATATCGTCGGAAGATATCCCGGCATCACCGAGGCAAGGACCGTCAACGTGACATTCCGGAATGCGGA